>CAKPWR010000109.1 GCA_934196725.1 uncultured Prevotella sp. | reverse complement strand
TGGCTGGGAGTCATCTGTTTTATGATTCCGCTGTTCATGGCTGTTTTCGGAGGCGGCAAGGGATATTGCAACAACTATTGTGGGCGTGGTCAGCTTTTCCTTCAAATAGGAAACACCCTGGGATGGTCGCGCAGGAAGGTAGCACCAAGATGGTTATCATCCAAATGGTTCCGTCATGGATTTCTGCTGTTCTTCATGTTCTTCTTCATCCAGATGATCATCCTCACAGTGATGGTGGCAAAGGGTGCAGAGAATCTCCATCAGACCATTCACCTGCTATGGAGCTTTGATGTTCCCTGGCACTGGGCATATCCTGTAGAGATAGAACCCTGGAAGGCTCAATTTGCCTTCGGTCTCTATGGCATCATGCTCACCTCGCTGATAGTGGGTGTGCTACTCACCATCTTCTATCGTCCTAGAACCTGGTGTGTTTTCTGTCCGATGGGCAACATGACTCAACTCATCTGCAAACTCAAGGCAAGATAAGCCCTGTACTTGGCTGATATAAATAGAATAGCGATATGAATTTACAGCAACTGAAATATATTGTGGCACTCAACCGCTTTCGCAATTTTGCGAGAGCGGCAGAGGCTTGCCTGGTTTCGCAGCCCACGCTCAGTGCCATGCTTGTGAAACTGGAGGAAGAACTGGATACCCGTATCTTCGAAAGAAACAACAAGACCGTATCTCCCACTGCATCAGGCAAGAAGATTATCCGTCAGGCAGAAACGGCATTGCAGGAGATAGAACGCATCTCGGAAATCGTGATGGAAGATAAGGGAGAGATAGGCGGAAGACTGTCGCTCGCCGTGGGTCCAACCATTGCCCCCTACATCCTGCCCAAGTTCATCAGACCCTATCGGGAAAACTATCCATCGGTGGATCTCAACATTCAGGAACTGAAGGCTGATTTCATGCTCGATTCCCTGCTTCGTGGTGAGACGGATGCCGGCATAGCCATCTCCGACAATATCCGTGAAGGCATTCTGGAGATACCGCTCTACACGGAGAAGTTCTATGTGTATCTTGCCGAGAGATGCTGGCGCAAGCTCCCTGTTTTCAAGCCAGAGAATCTGGAGTATGAGAACATGTGGATTATGAAGGAGGCACAGTGTCTGCGCAACAGTGCCTTTTCGTTCTGCAAGGCGCGCAGCAAGGGTCATCATATCTATGAGGCAGGCAGCATCGAGACCCTGATAAGGATAGTGGATGAGAATGGTGGCTTCACCATCATTCCAGAGATGCACCTCCCCTTCCTGAGTGAGGAGCAGAAGAGGAATGTAAGAAAGATAGAAGGAGATTATCTGTCGCAGCGGCGCATATCGCTCTATATCAGGGAGGATTACATCCGTGAGCGGATGCTGAACACCCTAGTCGATACCCTCAAGATATTCATTCCGGAGGAGATGATGGGAGAAGGCATCAGGAAATACGGCATCAGGCTGTAACCTTAAAATGAATAGACTCCATCTATCGCCGCATTGACTGAGTGATTTGGTGGAATGCCGGATTCTTCTTATCTTCGCACCGATAAAAACAAGTAATAACTTTTAAATATCAATAATGATGGAAAAATTCAATGAAATGATTAACGGCGAACAGCTGACAAAGGGAGATTTCTTGGCGAAATCTCCCTTTATCTATTTCAAAAAGCAGCTATAATTTCTTGATTTCATCTAGTGACAACTGGGTTGCTGCTGCCACTTGCTCGGCAGACAAGCCCATTGCAAGAAGGCGATGGGCAGTGGCCTTCTTCTCATCTTTGGCTCCTTCGGCACGACCTTCTTCTCGACCTTCGGCACGACCTTCTTCTCGGCCATCGGCATGACCCTCCTGCCAGCCATCATCATAACCCGTCTTGATAACGCTGCGCTGATAGCGCAGATTCTCCATGTGACGGACATAGTCGTTCTTTTCCGCTACGGTCAACTTATCTATGTCCAGGCATTTGCGGGCATCAGCCAAACCTGGAGCCTGGGCAGCCTCGCTGATCTCGCCCGTCTTGAGAAACTCGATCCATTCATCCAGATTGTTCACCGCCAGCTTATCAAAGTTGTTCACGCAGAGCAGATAATA
>CAKPWR010000108.1 GCA_934196725.1 uncultured Prevotella sp. | reverse complement strand
GGAGCCGGCGATAACTTCAATGCCGGTTTCGTATTCGGACTGATCAAGGATGGAATCACCCGCGAGGATATCGACCGCGGATTGTCTGAGGCGCAATGGGACAGTCTGCTTGTTTCAGCCCAGGAATTCTCCACCGAATGCTGCAAGGACATCTACAATTATGTTTCCAAGGAATTCGGAGAAAGAAAAAACTTGGAACTTTGAACTGGGAACTTTGAACTTTATGATTAGTAGAAGTTGTTTGAGAAACAGCATATCATAAAGTTCAAAGTAAGTAAGTTCCAAGTAAATAAGTTCAAAGTACAAGTAATCATAAAGTTCAAATTTCAAAGTTCAAAGTAAATAATATGACAGAGATTATAAACAAGATTTATTACGTAGGCGTTAACGACCGCAACAAGCATCGTTTTGAGGGCCTCTGGCCTTTGCCTAACGGAGTGAGCTACAACTCTTATATCATTGACGATGAGAAGGTAGCGCTGGTAGATACTGTAGAGGTGGATTTCTTCACCCAGTTCCTCGAGAACATTCACGAGGTGATTGGCGACCGCGAAATCGATTACCTCATCATCAACCACATGGAACCTGACCACAGCGGCTCCATCGCCCTCATCAAGAAATATTACCCTAACATCAAGATTGTGGGCAACAAGAAGACCCTGGGAATGCTCGAAGGCTTCTACGGCGTAACTGATGATGTGGTAGAGGTGAAGAATGGCGAAACCCTTTCTCTCGGCAACCACGAGCTGAGCTTCGTTCTCATCCCTATGGTTCACTGGCCAGAGACCATGGTTACTCTGGATGCGAAGAACAAGGTGCTCTTCTCGGGCGATGCTTTCGGCTGCTTCGGTGCGCTGAACGGCGGAATCATCGATACGGAAATCAACTGCGAGACTTTCTGGCTGGAGATGGTTCGCTACTACTCAAACATTGTGGGTAAGTATGGAATTCCTGTTCAGAATGCGTTGAAGAAGTTGGCTGGCGTAGAGCTGGATTACATCTGCTCAACCCATGGTCCGGTTTGGCACGAGCACATTGAGAAGGTAATCGGCATGTATGATAAGATGTCGAAGTATGAGACGGAGCCAGGCCTCGTTATCTGCTACGGAACCATGTACGGCAATACCGAGCGCATGGCTGAAATCATCGCCCGTGCAGCAAGCAAGGCAGGCGTGAAGAACATCGTGATGTATAATATCTCGAAGACTCACCACAGCTACATCCTGCGCGACATCTTCCGCTACAAGGGTCTCATCGTGGGTGCTCCAACCTACAATGCCGGTCTTTATCACGAGATGGAGGTTCTCCTCTCCGAGCTTGCCAATAAGGACGTCAAGAACCACCTTCTTGGCTGGTACGGTTCTCATTGCTGGGCAAGCAAGGCTGTGGCTAAGATTCAGGAGTGGAACGAAACCAAGCTCCACTATGAGCCAGTGGGCGAGCCGGTGGATATGAAGCAGGCGATTACTCCAGAGGTAAAGGCGCAGTGCGAGGCTCTGGGTAAGGCAATGGCTGAGAAGTTGCTGGCGGAATAGAAAGATTTTAGAATGATCAAGAGCGGAAGAACAACTGGGGTTAACAGAGTTAACAGTTAACAGTTGTTTTTCCGCTCTTTCTCTATTCACTTTCAACCGTACAGCTCGAACATTTTCTAGATTTTATCATTGATATTTCCCCTTGTGTGCCCTCACACATACTTTTTTCTATGTTGCTAGCAAAAAGTTGGTGAAAGATGTGCAACTTTTCGATTATTTTGTTTACCTTTGCAGGTGGATACCAATTCTGCTCACGCCGAGTTGAGGCTTCTTCCTTCTTAATTGAGGGGTGATGCTGAGACGAGGAATAGGGAGGGTTGAGGTATTCCAACATAACAATAAGGCGTTTACTTGACGCTTTGTTCTTGACGTTCTGAAACTTCGCAACTTTCTTACACAGTCACGAACAACGCAACGGTAGATGCCCTCGGGATGTGTTTATCCACATCCCTTTACTGGTATGGCATATTGTGTAATGCAATGTGTCTTATACTTGTATAGGGATAAGTGTATTCATATCGGCGTGGGCTTCGACGTTGTATTGGCGTTGTATCAGCGTTGTACATTGAAAGACGATATTTCTTATTTGTTACCTACTTGATTATCAGTAGGTACACGAAAATACAGACGTAAGCATCATTTTGTTGGGTGACAAGAAAGAACCAACAAAATGAAAAACAAATCCTGTGCAACAAATTTTGCTA
>CAKPWR010000107.1 GCA_934196725.1 uncultured Prevotella sp. | reverse complement strand
TGTAGATAAGGATACATTGCGTTTCGACTTCTCTCACTTCCAGAAGGTAACTGATGAGGAGCTCCGCAAGGTAGAGCGCATGGTAAACGAGATGATCCGTGCCGACTATCCATTGGATGAGCACCGCGATACTCCTATCGAGGAGGCTAAGGAGCTTGGCGCTATCGCCCTCTTCGGCGAGAAGTATGGCGACAAGGTTCGTGTGGTTCGCTTCGGTCCATCTGCCGAGTTCTGTGGTGGTATTCACGCCAAGAGCACCGGTAAGATTGGTTTCTTCAAGATTATCTCTGAGAGCAGCGTAGCAGCCGGCATCCGCCGTATCGAGGCTTTGACAGGCAAGGCTTGCGAGGAGGCTATCTACGGCTTGCAGGATACCATCGTAGCCTTGAAGGGCTTGTTCAACAATGCCAAGGATCTCGAGGGTGTCATCAGAAAGTACATCGACGAGCACGATGCCTTGAAGAAGGATGTTGAGAAGTTCCAGGCTCAGGCTGTAGAGCGTGCCAAGGATAAGCTTGTAGAGAATGCAAAAGAAATCAATGGTGTGAAGGTTGTTACAGCCGTATTACCAATGGAGCCAGCAGCTGCCAAGGATTTGGTATTCAAGGTTCGCGAGGCTTTGCCAGAGAACATGATCTGCGTGGTAGGTTCTGTTTATAACGACAAGCCAATGCTCAGCGTGATGTTCAGCGATGATATGGTAAAGGATCACGGTTTGAACGCTGGTAAGATGATTCGCGAAGCTGCCAAGTTGATTCAGGGCGGCGGTGGCGGTCAGCCTCACTATGCCCAGGCTGGCGGTAAGAACAAGGATGGCTTGAGCGCTGCAGTAGATAAGGTTGTAGAGTTGGCTCAGCTGTAATAAGCTTCCAGAAATGAATATATGATAGAGTTATCTTAACTCTTATATATAATAAGGTATAAAGGGTTGCAATCCATCTTTCTGAGGATTGCAACCCTTTTTCTGTTTCTGGCACTAAACAATTTTACCGATATCCTTACCCATATCACAGATTGTTTGGAGATTTTCCACACCATCCTTCCTCTATTCAACAAAAAGCAGTAACTTTGCAGCCAAAAACAGGAAGAAAGATTGAAAGGATATGGATAATACAAAAACAAAAAATCAGATAGACATGCTTCATGGACCATTGCTCATGAAGATTATCGTATTCACACTACCTCTGGCTGCAAGCAGCGTCTTGCAGCAATTATTCAATTCTGTAGATGTTGCCGTGGTTGGGCACTTTGCTAGCAGTCAGGCTTTGGCGGCTGTGGGAAGCAATACACCCGTCATCAGTTTGCTCATCAACCTCTTCATGGGCGTTTCGATGGGTGCCAATGTAATCATCTCAAACCACATAGGGCAGAACGACAAGCGAAGCATCCGTGATGCCATCGGAACCGTAGGAATCACTGCGCTGGTAAGCGGACTCTTCCTCATGGTATTGGGCATTTGTGTAGCCCGGCCCATCCTTACCATGATGAATACCCCAGCCGATGTACTTGATTTGGCGGTTACTTATCTCCGCATCTTCTTTCTCGGCATTCCCTTCTTCATGATCTTCGATTTCGGTTCGGCGATACTCAGAAGTATGGGCGATACACGCCGCCCACTTTATATTCTGGTGGTGGCAGGCATTGTGAATACCATACTCAACCTAATCTTCGTCATCGTTTTCCACATGAGTGTGGCAGGTGTTGCCATCGCCACTTCTATCGCCAATGCAGTGAGTGCAGCGCTCATCATCTATCTCCTGCTCCACGAGAAAGAACCATTCCGACTGAACATCAAGCGAATGCATATAGAATGGAAGGAACTGAAGCGAATGCTACAGATAGGTATTCCTGCCGGATTGCAGGGAATGGTATTCTCGTTCTCCAACGTGGTGGTTCAGTCAGCCATCAATGGTTATGGCTATGGTGCGATAGCAGGTTCTGCAGCTGCACTCAACTTCGAATTCTATAGCTATTTCTTTATCAGTGCCTTCAATGGAGCCGCCATCACCTTCATCGGGCAGAACTATGGTGCCGGCAAACTAGACCGAGTGAACCGCATTTTCTGGATATGCATGGCTCTGGGAGCACTCACCTGCGCCTCATGCAACTGGGGTTTCACCTGGCAGGATGATTTCTGCCTGAGCCTATTCACTAACGACCCTCATGTGCTGGAATATGGAAAGATAAGAATGCACAATGCCCTCGTTATCCAGTTTATCGCAGCAAGTTACGAGGTGACAGCCTCAGCGATGCGTGGCATGGGCAAATCGATAGCCCCAACCCTCATCACCATCTTCGGAACCTGCATACTCCGTATGGTTTGGGTGTTTGCCGTATTACCTCATTTCAATGACTTCAAGCATCTGATGTGGGTTTATCCAGTTTCTTGGACCCTCACCGGCATCATGATGCTCATCCTCTATCGAATACATTGGAATAAAGTGAAAGCTTTACCAATTACTTTATCTGTATGAAATTATGTTCTACCATTGCCTTGTCCCTTTCATCAATCTCACATTTCGAATGGAGCAAAGAACAATAAAACAAGTTGCGATTTCTGTTATAGCGTTAATTTCTTCCGAATTTCAGGTATAAAGTTTATTGAAGAAAACCCGTACTTTTGCAGAAGGAATCCGTCGGAACGATATAATAGCATCTTAAAACTGAATAACTGAATACTGAACACGCAAAAGAAAATCATCTTGCACCACATACTATGTACTAGTACTAGTACTATCTTTCCCCTGATGCTTCTATGATACCCAGGACGCATGGTGCCTAAGAGGTTATTCAGTATTCAGTATTCAGTTTTTTTCGCGATAGTTACCCTTT
>CAKPWR010000106.1 GCA_934196725.1 uncultured Prevotella sp. | reverse complement strand
GACGGAAGATGCCTAACTTTGGCGAAACATTGACTGAAGCATAAAGCAGCTGCTTATGGTCGAAATTCAACGACGTGGTATAGGCATACTCCTTTCCAGAATAGATATACTCGGTCCATTCTATCACATCCTTCAGGTATTTATAACCTGCGGAAACATTCAGCCACTTATATGTCATCATTGCCTCTGCACTGAACACCTTCTCCGGTTGCAAGGCAGGATTTCCACCTTCATACGAGAAACGGTTGTCATACTGCATAAAGTTGCCCAACTGTCGATAGCTTGGACGATTTATTTTCTCGTTGACATTCAGTTGCCAATTCCAGTTGTCTTTGCTCCATGAAACACTGAGGTTAGGAAAGAAGTTGCTGTTTTTTCTACTCACATCATCCTGCTTTACTCCACCAGAGAAATAGTTACGAATGATATTCTCGTAACGTACACCAAGACCAATGTTCCACTTGCTAAGGGATAGTCCATATTGCGCAAAGCCTGCAACATTCCTTTCATGGATATCCGTCTCTGTGGATGGCACCAACTGCTCTTCATTCAGAAACGTTCCATGTGAGTCGGTCTTCGACAGCTCTGTTCCTACAGAAACATTTCCTTTCCACAAAGGAATATTCACAATCAACTTACCTGCCCACATATCGCTATTCTGGCGATTGCTTGAATGTACCTCCTGATTGCCTAAATCCTTGCTGCTTTCAATACTCTCGTCATTACGTCTATTATTGACAGTATAGTATGTGCCATTGAAATCGATGCCTACCTGTCCTATCTTTCCCACATAATAGATTTCTGCCTCATGTGAACTAAGGTGAGGCTTTGCAACCTTATTCTGCTCAATGCTACCCTGTGCCACACCATTCAGAAATACATCCTGTTGGCTAGCACTATTCGTTCTGCCATTCAACATGCCATAGTAGCGATAAGAGCCACCGATAGAGTTGCTGTCGTTGAGCGAATAGTCGGCTGAGAGATATTCCGACAAGAAGCGGTTGTTGGTATCCGAATTAAAATGCTGGTCGTTGTGATAATGCTTGTCGGGCAAATTGATATCGGTGTTCAGATGATTATCCTCACCAATATGATAGCCCCTCATCCATAAACTATTGGCTATCTCGAATTTCCTGGTCTGATATCTGGCACTGATAAGCTCGTAATCCGACATCCATTTGTTGTATTTACCAAAAGCATCCGCGCGCAAGCTGAACCCATTGGCACGGCGCTCTTTGGTGCGGATACGAATTACCGACTCCACCTCGGCATCATATTCTGAACCTGGACTTGTAATCACGGAAATCGACTTGATGTTGTCGGGAGTGATATTTACAATCTCATTATTGTCATTCACACGCTTGTTGTTGATATAAACAATCGGTGTGCCTTTACCAAACACGGATATCTTTTGCCCATTCACAGAGACACGGGGCAACAGATTCAGGACATCAAAAGTGTTTGCCATCTTAGAAAGCAAGGTATGCTCTACGGCAACCTCCACTCCTCCAGGCGACATTTTATACTGAGGTCTTTCACCCTTCACTACAACTCCCTTGATAATCATCGTTTCAGGCTGCAATTTGATGATTCCCATTTCCGGATTGCTGTATATACGGCTGATTGTCTTATAACCAACGTATGTGATACGGGCTACCACCTTCCGGGAATTACAAGGAATGACAAAACTTCCATTCTCATTGCTCACACCATGTCCCACGATTGTGGAATCAATGGGCGACAGCAAGGTTATATTTGCATATTCGGCAGCATTGCCACTCTCATCTATAATACGTCCCTTGTATCGAAGCGTTGTCTTCTGCGTACACTCCACCATGATATTATCCTCCACCTGCGTCATCCTGATGGGATAGAATCCTATCAGCTGCATGATGGCATCGGGAACACTCTGGTTTCTGATGCTCTTGGTCACCCTGAAATCCTCCAGTTCATCATACACGAAGTTGATGGTGTACTTATGCTGGCGGGCATTCAAATCCTTCAACGCCGCAGAGAACGACACATTATTATATTGTCGGGTGATGCGCTGGGCATAAGACTGCTGAACCCCAAACAGCAGGAAGAGAAGAAGAAACTCTCTGACAGGCTTGCCGTTAACGGGCATTGGTTTCCAAAAATCTCTCATAAATATATCCTCCTATCTTATTTCACCATCAATGTTCCGTCAATATACTCTATCTGTATGCGGTCGAAAGCATTCAAAATCTCCAGGTTCTGCTCCAAAGTCTTCGTCTTGTTCCAGTTGAAGAAGAGACGGATGTGCTGGGCACCGGCATCCACATACTCCACCTTGACATGATAGAAACCGGATAACTGAGCCAGGATGGTTCCCAATTCAGCATCATCAAACACCACCGGCTTCATATCAAGCGAGTCCTTACTCTCTGCTGTTACAGCACGAAGGCTGTCATTCGGCAGCGCCCGGGTTGTTGCCAGCTGTTCTGTCGCAGCCTTGTTATCCGCTGCCTGATCAGAAGCCGGGAATCCAAACCAGCCATTGTGAATCGCAGCCAAGGCTACCCCCGAAAGGAAGATGATGCCGACGATGGATGCAGCAATCTTCATCCGGTTGCGATAAACGCCCTTGGATTTGCCGGCACCCATCGCCAACTTATCATCGTGATGTGCCTGAACAAACTCCTTCCAAGCCCCACCCACATCCACCTCCTTCGGATTGGCTTTCTTGCCAGCCATTCTCGCCATCGCCAGTTCATGGAAGAACTCCTTCACTTCCTCATCGTCAAGCAGGCGCTCCACCTGCTCGTCGGTATATTTCTCGGGATGCTCCTGCATGTCAAAGAGCATCATCCGCTTTTCTTCTTTACTCAT
>CAKPWR010000105.1 GCA_934196725.1 uncultured Prevotella sp. | reverse complement strand
CTGTCACGGGTCAGGCGGGTACTCTGCTCATTCACCTTCTCAAGGGTTTCAACAAGCTTCTTCAATTCCTCAACATAGTTATTCTGGGCATCAGCCATCTCTGGGGTAACACCCTGCTGACCAGAAACCCAGGCAGTATTGCCGCCGGCCATAGATCCGCCGGTTACAGTGGCACCTGCCATGGCTGTACCATTCTCTGAGAATCCAGTTCCTGGAGCCACGGCTGCAGCAACGCTCTCATCAATCTGATCTGCACCTGCACCACCGCCGAAATTTCCGCCACCGATAATGATGGTCTGACCGCCAGAAACAGGAGTTCCTGAATCAGGAGCTACAGAAGATGAACCAGCTACAATTGCAGAACCGGATGCAGCAGATGCCGCAGCTCCTTCATTCTCCCCATAAGTAACCTTTCCGGTCTCCAAATACTCCTCAGTAACATGAGTAGGGATATCTCTTCCGTCGGCTGTCTTGTCGAAAGGACGGTCGAAGGCTGAAAGGAAGAACACAATCGCCTCAGTACCCATACCGGCAAACAACATGAAATTGGCTCCTGGCAAGTGGGTCAACTTAAAGAGGGCACCCAGGATAACGATAGATGCACCCCAGCTATAAGCATAGTTCAGAAAGGTCTGTCCAGGCACACTGTCCATCCATTTCTGCAGATGATATACGATGTTAAACTTACTATATTCGCCCATTTTTATTATCTCCTATTCTTGTTCTTTGATGGTTTCTGTTTAGCACTCGATGTTGTGGCAAGACTACGCACACAACGGAATCCGATGTAAGAGCGTGGCTGGTTCTGATATTCCCAGGAGCGCCAAGCCGAACGGATAAACGACTCAGGGTCTTTCCATGAACCTCCTCTTACACTCTTCTTCTTCAATCGGTAAGGGTCTTCCTTTGCCGCATTGTATTTCAACTCCGGATTCAAGTCGTTCATGGCATCAACGCCAGCCTCTGTATAAACGGTACTTGTCCATTCAGCTACATTACCTGCCATATCGTAGAGTCCATTCGAGTTTGGAGAATAAATGCCCACCTTACTGGTTATCAGATTACCGTCCTTGGTATAGTTACCACGGTCTGGCTTGAAGTTGGCATAGAAGCAGCCGTCTCCATTCTTCACATCCTGATTCTCCCAAGGAAATTCAGTCTGGTTCTTGCCTCTTGCTGCATACTCCCATTCAGCCTCTGTAGGCAGACGGTAACGCTGTACGAATCTAGCTTCAGGACCCAGACCTTTCAGCAGATAGTCGGTGCGCCATGCACAGAAGGCATTAGCCTGCTCCCAGGTCACACCCACTACAGGATAATCGTTATAGGCTGGATTGCTGAAATAACTTCTCAGATAAGTCTCGCTTTCCGTATTCTTGAAGTCATTCACCCAGCAGGTAGTGTCAGGATATACATTCACGATATACGTATTCAGGAAATCCCAAGGTCCGCTCAACGGACGGTTGATGGTTTCGCTGATGATTCTTCCTTCATCATCCACATAAGCCGTATCCTTAGAAATCATCACCACCTCGTCAGCATTCACGGTAACATCCGTGTTCAGATTACGTTCCTGCGGATTGATACGGTTTCTGCGAAGGGCAGCAGCAGTATAGTCATAAATTTCATATTTATAGTTGAGCTGTCGCCAGTCTATCAGTTTTTCTCCTGTTACCGGATTGGTTTCATACAGACTCTCGAAGGCACGCTTCTCATCTTCATTCGGTTTCTTAGGCAGCATTTTCTTCCAGTTCACTCTTGGTGGAACAGGATCGCCATTCTTATCCTCAGTAATCATATAAGATTCATCACCGCCATAGGCAGGATCAGCCAGACGGGTACGAAGAATTGAATCCCTCACATAAGCCACAAACTGCTTATATTCAGAATTGGTGATTTCAGTATCATCCATCCAGAATCCATCCACGGAAACATCCTTGCGTGGAGTCTTCTGGCCCCAAAGAGAATCCTGCTTTTCCAAACCCATCTTCAGAAAACCACGATTCACCTTCACCATTCCAAAAGGAGCTGGCTCAGAAAAGCTTCTGCCGCCAACGCCAACTACCTCACCACCTCTACCTGCCAAGGATGTAGACTTGGCACCGAAACAACTGCTCAGCGTCAAGACGGCAATCAATGCACCCAGAAGCGATATATTCTTATTTATTTTCATGAGTCTTATATTATTTATTCTAGCATATCAACTCTGATTAGAGTATTCGTACACTCTTATGTTTATTCTTTCCTTTTTTCACTAAATTGATATCTGTCTGATAACCAATGTAGATTTCATGACTGCCATTGCCGGCACTGAGAGTAGAGGTATAAAATTCATAACTGTATCCCAGGATAACGCCATGAAAACTTCCTCCCAGCAGAAGCGTTACGGAATGGTCCGGACTGTAGGTGGCTCCGCCATACAGCAGTTTCTTGTCATATTGGTATACAAGCCTGCCCGTCACATCGCCTCGCCAAGTAGTTCCGTCATACTTCACCAGCATAGAAGACTTTATTGTTAAGAACGGATTTCTCAACTTAATATTGTATCCGCCAGTCAAATAATACACGGCATCTATCTTCATTTCATTGGTCTCTCCCAAGTCGATTGTAGGAGCAGTAAGATGTTGAGCAGAAAGTCCCAGATACCACGGTCCATGCAGATAATACAATCCAACACCCAGATCCAATCCGCTACCATTCACATCAGTAGTGGCAAGAGCAGGGTCACCGCTTTCTCCGGCATCCACCTTGCTACCGTCAAACTTCTCACTGAGCATCCCTCCCTGCAGACCGATGCCGAGCATACCTCCTAGGAGCGGTCGCTTATAGGAATATTGCAAGGAGAAGCGCTGATGGGTAAAAAGACCAATCTGGTCGTTCATCAGGTTAAGCCCCACGCCATGATAGCTTTTCAATGCATAGAAAGGCATATCAGCAGCCACATACATGGTACGCGGATTATGTTCAAATCCTGCCATATCCAAAGCGTAAGCAGCCGTCACGTTCAGTTTAGCCTGCTTACCCACTGCTGCCGGGTTATAAGAAGGTTCCATGTCGAAGTAATGACTGAAAGAAGGGTCATACTGCGCCCAGGAACACAAGGCATCCGTCAGCACCAAACATAATATGATGAATCTTTTTAACACAATCTAATAACGCAAAAATCCCGTTTTTATTATATAAGGAAAATGAAAAAGGCTGCCCTAAGTAAAGAGCAGCCCTATCATCGACTTTAATATTCGTCGTCATTCCAGAGGAAGTCATCCTTAGATGGATAATCAGGCCAGATGTCTTCGATGCTTTCGTAAACATCCCCTTCGTCCTCAATTTCCTGCAAATTCTCCAGAACTTCCAGAGGCGCACCTGAGCGAGTTGCATAGTCAATCAACTCTTCTTTTGTAGCAGGCCATGGTGCATCTTCCAGCTTTGATGCTAATTCAAGTGTCCAATACATAGCTTAATTATTTAACGTTTTATGAATTTGGCTGCAAAAGTAATAAAATATATTGTAACTACAAGTTTTTCTCTCTTTTTTTTTCATAAAAGAACATAAAATCTCTAGAAAACATACCATACAAGAAAAAAAACGGGGGATAAAAGTAAAAGGGTAAAAAAGTAAAAGGGTAAAAAGGTAAAAAGAAAAGCCTCAGAAAGAATCTGTGTGCATCTGTGAAATCTGTGGGAAAAAGAAAAGCCTCAGAAATCTTTCGAAATCTGAGGCTCTTGATAAAAGAAGGCGGCTACCTACTCTCCCGCATTGC
>CAKPWR010000104.1 GCA_934196725.1 uncultured Prevotella sp. | reverse complement strand
TTTGACCATTTCTGCTACCGATATTTTAGTGCCTGTATGCTTCAAAACGCCACTTTTGTATTTATTAACACAAAAAGTTGCTCAAAAATTTGGCTATGTCTTAGGAATCGGGGGAACCGAAGGGGGTGTAAAGACCATTGAGAGGGGCTTGGGGAGAAAGTGGAGCCCTCTTTGGCTAAAGAGGGACGGGGTGATTCGAAAAAGCATACGTTCCAATCACCCCATAACAAACCACCGGTATGAGAAAGGCAATCGCCATACTGCCCGTAGTATCCGCAATATACCCCATGATTACTGGAGCAACCGCACCTCCCACTATCGTCATGATAAGCAACGAAGAAGCAAGCTTGGTCTTAGTACCCGCATCCCTCAATGCCAGCGAGAAGATAGTCGGAAACATGATGCTCTCTCCCAGATACAGGGCGAAGAACGCAATGAGAGATAAGGTTCCGCTACATACCACCACAATCAATGTGGCAACAAAGGTGAGGATGGCACAGGCCAGCAGCACCAGCCTTGGCTGGATATAATTCATGATGACACCACCAGCCAGTCGGCCGATAAAGAACAGCCCCATTCCGCCAAAGGCGAGATACAGACTGGCAGTCTGCTTCTCTATATGAATACTTTCCTCAGCATAGTTGATGAAGAAACTGTTCACACCCGTCTGGGCAGCCACATAAAGAAACAAGGTCAGCATACCGAAACCGAATGCCATCACTCGCATCGGCTTCTCCTCCACCATCTCGTTCGTATCTGCCTCATGCGCTCTCCTGGGGTCCGGCAACTTAATCCTTGACAGAACCAGTGCCACTGAAAGCACGAAGATACCCACCAGGGCATAAGGGATAGCGATGTTGACACCCGAGAACAGAAGCTGACCGCCAACCAGCGGTCCCACAATCCAGCCGATACCATTGAGCGACTGCGACAGGTTGATTCTGCTCTCCGCCTTGTCAGGATGTCCCAGTACCGTAGTATAAGGATTCGCACTCGTTTCCAGACAGGTCAGTCCGCATCCTATCACAAACAGCGACAGAACGAAGAAGTAGAAACTGTTGATCCTGCTTCCCGGTATGAACATCAGGGCACCGATACCGAAGAGAACCAGTCCTGTTATCACTCCCCTCCTGTAGCCCCATTTCCGAATAATCCATCCGGCAGGCAGTGCCATCAGAAAGTAGGCACCATAGACAGCAGCCTGCGTCAGGGCCGACATTGTCTTGCTGATATGGAACGACTCCTGGAAATGCGGATTCAGCACCTCCAGGATGCCATGGGCAAAGCCCCACATAAAAAAGAGGCTGCTGATAATGAGGAAGGGCACCAGATAGTTATGCCCTTCGTATCTGAAGATGGATGGCTTCGTCATGATTTTTTCCATAAGTAATCAGTTTGTTTTAATATCATTAGTATTGTAAACTCCAGAAGGCAACTTTGCTCCCCGATGAAGGCATTGACCTTATTCAGTTCAATATCCACATTCTTGATAGGTCCAATATTTCTTATGATCATATCTGTGAAAATCAGTGAAATTTATGGGACTTAAAAGGTCATATCTGCGTCATCAGCGAATCTGCGTGACCTAACTCAGTTGAATAACCTGTTTATTCAATATTTTGGCTTGATTCGTTGCTCTTACAATTATTTGATGTTCAGCCAATGCTTCGTGAATTAAATTTTGATCAAACCAAGCATTATAATTATCCAGCATTGGAAAAGAAACAATCGCATACACAACTTTATCTTCTTCCAAAATACCTTTGTTCCTAAAATACTCTACAGTAGCCTCTATCTGACCAACCATCTTTCTGGGATAGTTATTCCTTACATCGCGAGCCTTGTTCTCATCTTTAGCATACTTGGTTTCTATAAACAACACCCAGTTATCAGCAACATCAACTTCTTCCTTTGGAAACAAGACACACTCACATTGCTGTGAAAAGCACCCTTTCTTTAATGGTAAAGCATTTTCCGGGAACTTATCACAGCATACAGATAGCATATTAGGATTCAACAATCTTACAGCAGCCCTTTCCACATCATGATCGGTAAAAGAAATACCACCATTGTTTTCATCCTTCCAATCTGCTACATAGAGCACCTTATCCTGAAGTGTTTCAAGGTAATCCTTGTGTTCGGACAACACATCCAATAGCTTCTTTATCATGATTTTGCAATTTTAAGATAAGGCAACATCAGATAATAATCATCCAATATGTCATTCATCACATCATTAAAATAATGCTTACCAATTGTATTCGTCCTACCATCCTTAATATCAACAAGACTGCCATCAGAAATCTGCCAAACACTCACAAACTCCGGCAAGATGGCAGCATCCTTGCAATCCAACTCCTCTTTAAGTTCTTCAGGCAACTCGGTCTGTACCTGTCCTAATATCATGCTATTGTTGAAAGCATGAAGAATATAAGGACTATGAGTAGTAACCACCAAGCGATGTTTCCTTCCATGATTGATGGTCTTCAGCAAATAATACACCAGATCACGCTGGGTTGTAGGAAATAAATTCTGCTCAGGCTCCTCTATGACAAACTGCGTATGCGTATAAATCTTACCACTCACGATACCAGCCAACCGTTCCTTCAAGTTATCATTGTCGCTAAGAGACAAATCCTTTCCTACCTCATCAAGCAAATGTCTGATTTTCTCTATTTCCTCAAAAGAATAAGGTTTATTCTCCTGATAGATGCCCTTCGCCAACCAGTCTATCAGAGTGAGTAAAGGAACGATACTCTGCAATCCACTTGATGCAGTCTCCAAGGCAACCACCCCACCTTGTGGAAGAGACACCATATTAGAGACACCATCTTGAGAGTAGAAGTCCATGCCTAAATTGAGAAGAGCGAGTTTATGAGAAGTAGGATACTTCTTCCTTGCTTCCTGCCAACTTAACAGAAACTCCATCAGGTTATCGTCATTCTCAGCATACTTTTGCAGATTGGGAACCACAGAAACGAAATTACGTTCAGCAGGAATATAGATAACCTTAGGATTAACCACCTTAGAAGCAGGAAACAAGAATACCTCCTTTTCAGAGAAATGCTCGCTATTTAAAAAATCCCATCCAGGATACGGAATCTGCTCTTCAGCTGGCCAATTATAGGCATAAGCGAGGTTCTCGCCAAGATAGCAGATAACAGAATCCTCACGAAAATATGACTGAACATGATGATAAGTCTGTAAACGCTGATATGCCTCTTTGCCCTCACCAAAGAACACATTATCCTTATTTACAGTTTTTTCCAGCCATGAGCAGAAGCTTATAATCTTAGCGATTGTACTCTTTCCGCTACTTTGCTCCCCGATGAAGACATTGACCTTATTCAGTTCAATATCCACATTCTTGATAGGTCCTATATTTCTTATGATTAGTCTAGCCATATATATAATCCGTAAAATTGAATTGCAAATATACGCTTTTTCCTCGAAACCACCAAGAAAATCAGAATAAATCTACAAGTTACCAGCAAATTACCACAAAATCTGCACTTTGCTATCCTAATTATAGCAAAAGGGATTGCAAATCCCTGAGACTTAATTGGTCGAACCTTTTTAATTGCGGATTCCAAATCCGCAATGAAGACATTGACTTTTTTCAGTTCAATATCCACATTCCTGATAGGTCCAATATTTCTTATGATCAGATCTGCGAAATCCCATCCCGCATAGGTCCAATATCTGTGATAATCTGTGCAATCTGTGGGACTTAAAAGACCAAGACAAAAACAATCTGCGAGATCTTTTACCTTTGCACCCGGAATCAAGTTTATACGTATTGGTTAACGGGTGTTAAGGTGAAC
>CAKPWR010000103.1 GCA_934196725.1 uncultured Prevotella sp. | reverse complement strand
TGAATAATTTAAAATCACGGTGCAAAGGTACGAAACTTTATCTAGGCACACAATACGGCATTCACCGAATACTTACGAAGAGATGAAGTAGAAAATCAATATTCAGCAGATTGCTGCTGATGCCGTCTGCATGATTACCTATGGTCATTATACTACGCCCCCAGCAGGAAGGTTAATCCGCTGATTCCAATATAGGCATAGATGATGTATTTGAGCAGGGATCCACTGAGGTGCTTGAACACCCAGGCGCCTATCAGGTTGCCGATGAAGACTCCGGCTATTCCATAGACGTAACCTATGGAGACCGTGGTGGTGAAGAAACCGTTGTAGGTTCTTGCGAGAGTCATCATCAGATTGCCTATCAGGAAATAGGTCTGCGTCATCGCCAAATAGCGATCTTTGTCGGGTTCTGAACTTACGAAGTAGAGTACGGCAGGGGGACCCTGCATTCCGAAGAATCCTCCCATCAATCCACTCAACGTTCCAGCCGTAACCTGCACTGGCAGCGTAGTCTTCACCTTGATGCGCTTACTGAAGAAGGCAAAGTAGATGCTCACGATGATCAGCGTAATACCGAGCAATATGTTCAGTATGTAATATTCCATCCGCTTGAGCATAAAGATGGCACCGATGGAAATGATGGTGAAGGTGAGCAGAATGGGCAGCAGTCGCTTCCAGGTGATGTACTTATATTTCTGAATGACTATGATCAGAGAGGTGGTCATTGCCAGGATGCCCGAGAGGGTTGTGGCCTCTCCGTAAGAGGGCATGATGGAGGGGAGCATCGTCATGATGAAGATGCCAAAACCGAAGCCTGTGGTGCGTTGCACAAAACTGGCTCCGATACTCAATAGGAAGAGTTCTGCTACTATACTGTCTCCCATATTCATAATTATGTGTTATAATTATATTATGTCTTGTTAGAATGCAAAGGTAATAAAAATTATGTAAACCGATGTGATTCTTATGATTTTTAACATTGATGATCTTTATTTATCTTCCTACCAGGAAGTTTAAACGAATCTTTCTTTTGGATAAAAAAAGAAAAATATAGGGTGTTTTTTTGGTAATATCTTGATATTTAATTACTTTTGTCAGATGAACGTTCGTGGTCTGCAACTGGGTAAAATAATCCTTAGTGAGATTGGGAGCGTAATTCTTAGTAGGTAAAAAGTAGAAAATGAAGAAGATTTTATTATTCATATTGTTCTGTCTTTCCGTATGCAAGATGTCGGCTTATGACTTTCTGCGAGCCGTGAAGGACGAGATTCCGGGAGGATATAACTTCTGGGTTTATACGCCGGTAGATTATTTTTATTCGCAAGAGCAGACACCGGTTATCATCTTCCTGCATGGTGCTAGCCTTTGCGGAAGAAATCTGGATAAGGTGAGAAGATACGGACCGCTTGATGCCATTGTCAAGGGGCGTGACATTGATGCGTTGACTATCGTTCCACAGAATCCGGGAGGGGCCTGGAATCCGAAGAAAATCATGGATATGCTCGACTGGGTGAAGAAGAATTATCCTTGCGATTCTACCCGGGTTTATGTTTTGGGCATGAGCTTGGGCGGTTATGGAACCATGGATGTCTGTGCCACTTACCCCGACAGGATAGCGGCTGGTATGGCGCTGTGTGGTGGCTGTTCTTATAAGGATGTAAGTGGATTGGGCGATTTGCCATTCTGGATTATCCATGGTACAGCAGATAGGGCAGTATCAATCAAGCAATCGAAGGTTGTGGTAAATAAACTCGTGAAGGACGGCAAGGATACCCGGTTGATATACGATTGGTGGCAGGGTGCCAATCACGGTACGCCTGCCCGTGTATTTTATCTGAAGAAAACCTATCGGTGGCTCTTCTCGCACAGTCTTTCAGATAAAGACAGACCCGTGAACCGCAACATCAGTATTACGATGAGCGATCTGGGAAGGGCGTATGGTGATGTGAACCGAAATGCCCCTCAGCCTGAACTCATCGATGGTCCGAGTGTGATCAAGCAGGAGGGAAATGAATATTAAGGAATCTGTTTTTTCATAAATAAGGGGCTAAGAATGGCTTTGCCTACTTATACGAAATTTTTTCAGCTCTTTTTCAATGATATATGGCGATTTTTTATTAATTTTGTAGCAGAAATCATAAAAAGCAAACTATTAATGAAAACGAAAACAATGTTAGTGGCGATGAGTTGCCTTTGCGCATTCAATAGCCTACAGGGAAATGCTCAGGTAGCAGGGGGGAACACTTTGGTTGCAACTGCGGTTGAGCAGCGTAGAATTACGCTTCGTGACAGTATCTTGAACCATATTTCCGGTGCAAAGATTGCTGAGAAATCATTACAGATTAAGAACTTCGGAGCCAAGAACGATGGTAAGACCGATTGCCGTGCAGCCTTTGCCAAGGCCATCAAGAAGGCTTCGGCTACGAAGGGTGCCAAGATCGTGGTGCCTGCGGGTACCTATTATATCAAGGGACCTATCGTGTTGGCAAGCAATATCTGCCTGGAGCTTCAGAAGGGAGCTACCCTGAAGTTTGCGCCAGAAGAAAAGTATTATCCTATCGTAAATACCAGTTGGGAGGGAACCTTCCTCTACAACTATTCTCCTCTCATCTACGCCTATGGCTGCAAGAACGTTTCCATCATCGGCGAGGGCACTATCGACGGTAACGCCATGACTACCTTTGCCAAGTGGAAGCCTAACCAGAAGAAGGCGCAGCAGTTGAGCCGTAAGATGAATCACGAGGAAGTTCCTGTAAGTGAACGCAAGTTTGGAGATGGCTGCTGGCTTCGTCCTCAGCTCGTGCAACTCTATAATTGCCAGGGAATTACCCTGGAAGGCGTGAAGATTACCAATTCTCCTTTCTGGTGCATCCATCTGCTGAAGAGCGAGAATATCATTTGTCGCAACTTGCGATATGATGCCAAGCTTGTTAATAACGACGGTATTGACCCCGAGTGTTCCCGAAACATTCTGATAGAGGGTGTGGCTTTTGATAATGGCGATGACAACGTTGCCATCAAGAGCGGTCGTGACAATGATGGCTGGAATGCCAAGATGCCATCAGAGAACATCATCATCCGAAACTGCCATTTCAAGGGCTTGCATGCTGTGGTTATCGGTAGCGAAATGTCTTCGGGAGTAAGAAACGTCATCGTAGAGAACTGTGATTATGCTGGCTACTGCAAGCGTGGCATCTTTATCAAGACCAATCCTGATCGTGGCGGTTTTGTAGAGAATGTTTTTGTAAAAAACTGTACATTTGGCGATGTGGAAGACCTCTTCTATGTAACCAGCCGTTATGCTGGCGAGGGCTTGACCAATCATCATTTCTCTACCGTGAAGAATATCTTCGTGGATGGTTTGAAGTGTAACAACGTGAGTGCTGCAGCCTTGGTTTTGCAGGGTACGGAGGCTAAGCCTGTTACCAATGTTTCATTCGATAATATTGAGGTGAAGAATGCCAAGACAGGTGTCAGCTTCGAGAATGTAATGGGGGTGAACATGGGGGAATGCAGCATTGGCGGCAAGGTTGGAACTCCTACCCAGGTTACTTCAAAGGATAAAGTTTTCGAAAGAAATAACAAGTAAGTTATTTGTTTTTCAATCTTTTTTCGTACTTTTGCACCATCAATTAAAATAAAGAAAATCCAGTTTTTTAAATGAAGTAAGAAAATGGCTGATAAAGATATGAAATGGAAGACGCTCTCGCAGAAGTATCTGATAGAGAAGCCTTGGCTCACGGCACGAGTGGATAAGGTGGAATTGCCTACGGGAGCCATCATCGATGAATATTACGTGCTGGAATATCCTGACTGGGTAAATACCATCGCCATTACGAAGGAGGGAGAGTTCGTATTCGTGCGTCAGTATCGCTATGCGATAGGAAAGACGGTGAATGAACTCTGTGCCGGAGTGATAGAGAAGGGCGAGGACCCTATGGCGGCTGCCAAGCGAGAGCTGATGGAAGAGACTGGATTCGGTGGCGGTAACTGGCAGAAGTGGATGACGATTTCGGCTAATCCGAGCACGCATACCAATCTTACCCATTGCTATTTGGCTACGGATGTGGAGCGCATGGATGTGCAGCATCTTGACCAGGCTGAGGATATCGAGGTTCGCCTCTTCTCCAGGGATGAAGTGATGGAAATGCTGGAGAAGGGAGAAATATGGCAGAGCCTGATGGCTGCTCCGCTCTGGAAGTATTTTGCGAAGGAAAAGTAAACGGCAGAGCATCATCTGCAAGAGCAAAGTAAACATTAAACATAAAACATTATAAAGATGGTAATAGATTTCGAAAAGATTGCTGAGGCTCACTTGGAGGGCTTCAAGGGTGGACAGGGTAAACTCGATACTCGTAACTATGTGGATGACAAGGTGAAGATTATGTATTC
>CAKPWR010000102.1 GCA_934196725.1 uncultured Prevotella sp. | reverse complement strand
AAGAACTGCAAAAGAGCGCAATGAGAAGTAATGTAAAGTCTTTTTTGCTCTTTGCCATTTTCTATTTCTATTACTTTTGTTATGAATGATTTCCGATAAGCAAAGATAAGGTGCAATACATTTAAAAACGTATACACCCCACTATATATTGCCGAGTGCAACTTATCTTGTGGCAAAGATAAAAAGAATAATTCAAATATCCAAGAATCTCTTGAAAAAAACGTTTTTACCGCCCCCTTTTCTTGCTTTTTTCCTATCTCCCCTTCATCAGAACATAGATGATGACGGGGGCACCGAACAATGGGGTGACGGTATTCAGGGGGATGATGCCACCGCCCGACGGAAGGGTGCAGAAGAGATTGCAGAGGAGGGCGAGGACTGAACCCAACAGCATCGTGACGGGCAACAGGCGACGATGATTCTCCGTGCCGATGAAGAGACGGGCGATGTGGGGAGTGGCTAGGCCGATGAAGGCGATGGGACCACAGAAGGCGGTGACCACTGCCGTGAGAAAGCCCGTGATGAGGAGCAGAATGATGCGCAGGCGCTTGATGTTAAAGCCCAGATTGCCGGCATACTGTTCTCCTAACAGCATGGCATTCAGCGGTTTTACAAGGAGCAGAGATGCAGCTAGGGCAATGAGGGCCAACGGGATGAAGAACATCATCTGCTGGCTCGAAACATTGCCAAAACTGCCCATGCCCCAGACCATATACGATTTCACGCCCTCTGCCGTACTGAAGAAATTCAGCAATGAGATGGCGCTGCTGGCAAGATAACCCACCATCAGTCCGATGATGAGCAGTACCGTATGACTGCGCACGATGGCAGAAAAGAAGGTGATGATCGCCATCACGAGCATAGCCCCAGCAAAGGCTGCGATGAGGATGGCGAGGAAACCGCCGATGGCATAGTTGCCGGCATCGCCCAGAAAACCTACCCCAAAATCATCCAGGGCAATATTGCCGCCAAAGGCAAGCATTACGATGGCTACGGCAAGTCCGGCTCCGCTGCTTATTCCGAACACGTCAGGGCCAGCCAGGGGATTGCGGAAGGCGGTTTGCAGCAGCAAGCCGCTCGTGGCGAGGGCTGCGCCCGAAAGGAGGGCGGTAATAGCCGCCGGCAGTCGCGATTCCATCACGATATAGCGGTAGCTGTCGGCTTCATCTCCCTGATTTCCAGCGAGTATAGCCACCACGTCCTGCCACGGAATGTTTACACTACCCCATGCCAGGTTGGCGAAAAACAGTAGGATAATGGCGATTGCCCCAAAAACGATGGTTTTCATAAAACTATTTCTTATAAAATCTCAATTTGCCGAACTGACTGCCATGCGCCAGGATGATGAACTCTCTGAGCAGCAGCTCGGGATGGAAGCTCGTAAGCTCGAAATAAGGCACCGTGGAGGTATCCACCTGATAGATATTACCCCGGTTGAAGGCGGCAAGAGCCTTGTAGCCGTCATACTCCTGCAGCAGCTGAACCTGCGACAAAGGAGCACCTCCGAAGTATTTGAATGCCCATACATCCACCTGCTTTCCCTTCGCCAAGATTTGCTCCGGACTCATCGCCAGACTTCCGCTGTGCTGATCGTCCTCGAAGATATATCGGGCGTTGGCATCCTTCAGCAGAATACCGATAGTACTCTGACCACCAGGCACATACCAAACGTTTCCAGTCTTTCTTTCGGTCAATATCGAAAGTCCCTTCGGCAGCTCGGCTGCCTGCGCCTTGAGCGAGAGATATTCCTTCTCGATTCGAGCGAAGAGGGAGTCGGCTCTCGATTCGCAAGAGACGTAGCGCTCCCGCTCGGCAGGCGATGGAGAAGGTTTCTCGTCATCCACCTTTTCGCCAAAGAGCATGCCGTAGAATTTCATCCATTCCGCCCTGCCCAGTGGCGAAGACTCCATATAGTCGGCAGCTTCGATGATGGGGATGTGCAGCTTGTCGAGCTTGCCATATCCTCCGCTGTTCTCGAAAGGCGAAACGAGGATGGCTTCGGGTTTCAGGGCGATGATGCGCTCGATGTCGGGAGCCATGCTCGAACCGCAATCCACGATGGAATTCCCTGCAGAAACGTTTTCTGCAGAAGAAGCATTTCCTGCAGAAGAAGCCTTCCCGGAAGCAGCCTTCCCTGCAGAAGCGGCCCTCTTCCTGACATCCGGAATATTGATGTAATCGAGGTCGCAGACGCCACGGATAGCCTGCTGGCATCCCAGTTCATACATCAGCTGGCAATGGGGAGCGATGAAAACGGCACTCCTCTCCACGGGTGTCCTCACGGTATCGGTAGTGCATCCCATTCCCGAAGTGCGCTGCAGGGCGAGTCTGGCAACCGTCTCATCCCCCTCCTTTCCCTTTGAGATAAGGATATAGCGATGCAGCAGCGTCCCCGCCTTCCAGGGGTTCGCCACATTCACCTCAGTATACTGATAATCAGCCTCTTCCGCATTCTTATCCAAAGATGCATCCCCCTTCTCCCCATGCTTCACGATGGTTATCAGTTTGGCATACTTCATCTTCAGAGTATCCCCCTCTTCAGCCTCTCCCGCCGTCGTCTTTCCGCCCTGGCAGGCAGTCAGCACAAGGAGCGCCAGGAGCGCCCCGAATATATATATTTTTCTGTTCATCATATCATATCTTTTTAATGTTGCAAAGGTACAAAGATTTCTTCATTTTCTACCTATTTTTCTATCAAAAAAGCACTTAGCCAAGCGTTTTTCCTGGCTAAGTGCAACTATCATCCCCCAACCTACTCAATCCTGATGATAACTTCACCCCTGCGTCTCAGCACCTTGTTAACACGGTCGAAGAGCTGGAGGAAGAGTTCCTGACTTCTGAGGACGAAGCCGGGAGCATGCGCCTCGCCGATGAGGATGCCGCCCTTGCGGAGACGGAACGGACCATTGCCCGGCTGAAGCATCGGACACGAAAGGGCATGAAGCTCATCCATGCACCCGAACCTATGATGCTTGCGCTCCAGGCGGCAGCGCTCGCAGATTTCGGGAGAAGGAAGAAGCGAGCAGCCCACCTCCGGAGAAGCATCAGAAGAAGAAGAGGAAGCCTCCTTCTTCACCGCCTCCAAGAACATCATCTTGCGGGCGAAACTGTGGCATTTTGCCACCACTACGCGATATTCACCAGGCTCCAGGCAGCCACCCTCGCGCTCTACTGTATCGCAAATATGCTCGTGGTCAACAATGCCACCCTTGCGATCTACTATTTCCTGACTGAGGTGACCCACTACGGCGCCACGAACTGTACGAAAACGATTCAAGACTAATTTCATCATAACAGACAATAACCAATAAAAATAACAAACAATATCTATTAAAAAACAATTGAGAAAACAATGAAAATTCACATTCACTTTCACATTTTCTGAACGTAACAGGACTGATAATAATCAGATAAATCCTTGCAACCTTCGGGCAACTGATGATACACCAACTGCGGAAACATCTCCTTCAATTTCATATAGAGACCGATGCCAGGTTTGTCCTGATCAGGCCACATGTGAAGATTTCTTCCCGACAAAAGACTGCGACATTCTTCATTGCAAAGTGTAGAACTAGGGATAGCTATCGCCTTGTAACCCATAGACATAGCGCTCCAACAGTCGGTACATCCCTCAGTAATAACCAAAGGGTCATT
Source organism: uncultured Prevotella sp. (assembly GCA_934196725.1). Lineage (GTDB taxonomy): Bacteria > Bacteroidota > Bacteroidia > Bacteroidales > Bacteroidaceae > Prevotella. The sequence goes on along the minus strand of CAKPWR010000102.1, from coordinate 1,009 downwards.
ATCAGCTACCTGGGGCAGAATCTGCATCCCGTATACTATAGGTTTGCTGCCAGGTGCAAATTTAAACCGGGGCTTCTCCTTAGATTTATCCCCCAGAAATCTGCTCTGTACCGTTAGCAATCTTCCATCCACACCATAGTAAGGTATGAGCAAGGAAGGTCCATCAAAAAACTTACCACCGAAGCGATAGCCAGCTATAGAAAAATCTGTACTTACCACTCTGCACCAATAGATGTATTCAGGGCGCAGCTTTCGCTGTTCGAAGAGAAAATCCCTTGCAGTCTCGGTAAGCTTCTTTCCCGCAAGCATTCTCATGAGATAATCTATATCCGGCTGATGCTGGAATGCTCCTCTAAGGTTGATTCTGTCCGTATCGCATTCCGTTTTCTGCTGCCGTTCATTCCCACCATCTCTTTCATGAGCAGGCGTAATTACATTCCGACTATCAGCTTCACGGGCATTCCCTACAGCTATGCCGAAGTTTCTTCCCAACCATTGGCAGGCTTCGGTAAAAGAGAGATTCTCCCGCTTCATCACCAGGTCGATATTATCACCACCCCACCCACATGCAAAGCAATGGCAAGTGTTGGTTGACGGCCAGAAATGCAAGCTCGGATTAGAATCTTCATGACTGATACAGAGCGCATTGCGATGACGCAAGCCTATCCCCAATGCATCAGCCACCTCCAGGATATTGATGCCTCTAAGTTTAGAGAGCGTGATTGAATCTATATATTCTGCCATAGACTAATTGATTTTTAAATACGTGAAAATCTATTTATCATGGATGTCATCATCAGCTGCATGGGGTAGCTTTCTGCTGCGTCTTTCTGAGCACCTTTCTATCCTCGCCCTTTGCAGGTTTTTCGAGCCATCCCCATCTGCGCCAGTTGCACACCATGTTGCGGGCAGGCGTCTTGAGCCCCTTCTGCTTCAGGAATTCCTCCAGGAACTGATAAGAAAATTCCTGCGGCAACTCGCTGAAATAGTCTACAGTATGATAAGGCTC
>CAKPWR010000101.1 GCA_934196725.1 uncultured Prevotella sp. | reverse complement strand
AAAACAGATTAAGCTCTAGGCATGCTGTGCCCCTTCAAGGCGCATATTGCCATCCTTCGGCATCCCTTTTTCTGTAAATTTTCCCCGAAATCTCTTGCGGGTTTGAAAATAAAGTCGTAACTTTGCGGTAGCGAATTTTAAAACAGATGGTTATGCAGTACTTAGATCCTAAGGCAGACCTCACGTTCAAGAAGATATTCGGCAATCATCCCAAAAGACTGATCAGCCTCCTGAACGCCCTCCTGCCACTCAGCGAAGAGGAGCAGATACATGAAATCAAGTATCTGCCTACAGAACTTGTGCCCCAGCTCGAAGGGGGCAAGAATACCATTGTGGATGTACTCTGCACAGACGTCAGAGGCAGGAAGTTCTGCGTGGAAATGCAGATGGAATGGTCTGATGCCTTCCAGCAGCGAGTACTGTTCAATGCCTCCAAGCTCTATGTGAGTCAGGCTAAAAAGGGCGGAAAATACAGCGAACTCCAACCTGTGTATTCTCTCAACCTGATAAATGACATCTTTGCGCATGATACTCCGGATTTCATCCACAACTACCGCATCGTGCACGACAAGGACAGCAACAAGGTCATCGAGGGTTTGCATTTCACCTTCATAGAACTCCCCAAGTTCACTCCCCATTCCATCGCCGACAAGCGCATGATGGTCTTGTGGCTCCGTTTCCTCACGGAAATTAATTCCAACACGAAGGAGATTCCTGCCGACCTGCTTAATGACCCGGAGATTGGAAAAGCCGTAGAGGAACTGGAGATTTCCGGCTTTACGGATGCCGAACTTTGGGCCTACGACAAGTTCTGGGATTCCGTAAGCGTTGAAAGAACCCTCATAGATGACAGCTACCAGAAAGGTATGGAAAAAGGCAGAACTGAAGGTAAGGAAGAAGGAATTGCTGAAGGCATTGAGAAAGGCAGAGCTGAAGGCATGAACCTGCGAAGCCTTGAGATTGCCGAGAAGATGCTGGCAAAGGGTATAGATGAAGCGTCTATCATGGATATGACGGGGCTGACGGCAGAGGAGATAAAGCTGCTGAAAGCGGAGATGTAGATTATATTTCTGGCATCGATATTCATCATGTCGTTAAACCTCTTGTATTTCCTGGAGTGAGCATAACAATAAGCAGACAAATATAGTTTTAAATCATGATAAAAATTACCAATCAATCCTATGGGTCGCATCTCTTCTCACAACATCTATAAGTCAAGGAGGAAATGACGATGATAAACCAGATATGGAAGACGACTTGTATTATTATGGTGAATAACAGTCATTATAACGCCTAACGGCAAACGATAAGGGTCTATATGCCACGATGAACAGGTGGCGTATAGACCCTTTTTGCATATACAGCTTTGCGGATATTTAATTTACTGCAACGAAAAAGCATCATTTAAGGAAGTTTTTGAGAAAAGCCTTGCTATTCCCGATTATTTCCACTATCTTTGCAATCGGATAAGTGCACTCTATAAAACGAAGAAAATATGGATTACAAGAGATTACCTTACGGCGTTGCCGATTATACATGGATTAAGAGTCAGAACAGATACTGTGCAGACAAGACTATGTTTATACCTAAGATGGAGGAAGCAGGAGACTTTCTCTATCTCATCCGCCCACGCCGTTTTGGCAAGAGTGTCTTCCTCACGATGCTTCAAGCCTACTACGACATCGAGAAGAAAGACTCGTTCCATACCACATTCAAGGATACTTGGATTGAGTCGCACCCAACCGAAGGACTTGGACAATATCAGGTTTTGTATTTCGACTTCTCCAGAGCTGCAGCTGGTCCTGGTACTTTGGAAGAAAACTTCAATTTATATTGCAGCAGCGTACTAGATGGTTTCATCAAAAAGTATGCAGCCTATTATGATGAAGATTTCAACATGGAGGAATACCTTGGCTTTTCCGGTGCCTCCTATAAGCTAAATGCACTGAATACTTATTCCAAAAGCAAAGGTACGCAACTTTACCTTATCATCGACGAGTATGACAACTTCACCAACAACATCCTGAGTGAGGAAGGAGAAGCTGTGTATCACGCCTTGACTCATGCACAAGGCTTCTACCGTGACTTCTTCAAGCTATTCAAGGGAATGTTCCAACGCATCATGATGATGGGAGTAAGTCCTGTCACCGTGAACGACCTCAACAGCGGCTATAACATCGGCACCAATCTCTCCATGGACCCCATGTTCAACATGATGCTGGGATTCAGCGAGAACGAGGTGCGGGAAATGATAGAATACTACAGAGAAGTAGGACTCATCAAGGTTCCGACCGACCAGCTGATTACCGACATGAAGCCTTGGTATGACAACTATTGTTTCGCAAAGGACAGTCTGGTTACAGACCCCAAGATGTTCAATTCGGATATGGTTATCTATTATCTCCGCCATTTCATCCGTTTTGGCAAAGCACCGGACGAGATGGTAGACCCAAACACCATGACCGATTATGCCAAGATGAAGAAGATCATCTTCCTGGACAAGCTGCAAGGCGACCGCAAGAGCGTGCTGAAAGAAATCATCAACCAAGGTTACATCTGGGCAGAACTGAGAGAAAGTTTCCCTGCTGAAGACTTGGTTGACCCCGACCTGTTCCCAAGTCTGCTCTACTATTACGGCATGCTGACCATCATTGGCAAGCGTGGCAGAAGAGTAAAGTTGGGAATCCCTAACGAGAATGTACGCCGCCAATATTACGGCTATGTGTTGGATGAATACAACAGGGATGCCAAAATCAACAATAATCATCTTGCCGACCGATACGATGTAATGGCTCTGGATGGTAACATCAAGCCAGCCATCGAATACATTGCCGAGGGTTACAGGAACTGCACAAGTATTCACTCCAGCATCCAGGCAGAGCGCAATCTGCAAGGTTTCATCGCCGCTTATCTCAACCATAGTGGTTATTACTACATCATCCAGGAAATGGAGTTGAACGGTGGTTATTGCGACTTGACGATGATTCCGGATCTCACCCGTTTCCCAGAGGTTGCCCATGCATACCTCTTGGAGTTGAAATATCTGAAAACGGGCGATACCGATGAAGAAGGCAACAAGGCTTTGGAAGAAGCAAGAGCTCAGTTGGAGCAATATGCGCAAGATGCAAGATTGCCACAGCTGATGAATGGAAAGCCTATCCACAAGATAGCCATCATCTATAAAGGTAATGACTTATGGAAAGTAACGGAGTATTAAAGAACTTTGGAAACAACAAGCTATAGAAATAATCAAGGGTCTATACGCCACCCGATAATCGTGGCATATAGACCCTTTTTCTGCGTTTTTTTAAATTTTTCCCCTTTTTTTTCAACTTTATTTCTCATTATTCTCACATTTCTCGTTAACCCTAAATGACAACGCGCAAATGTTGTATCTTTGCATTGTCAATCAAGAGAGATTGGCAGGAGTTAAATCACTAAATTATCAATCACTAAAAAACTATTGTTATGTTGTTGTTCAAATTAGTTAAGTGTGCCAACAACCTCATCGAGAAGGCATTTGGCAAGTATTATGCAAGACCAGTAGTAACTCAAACCATCGGCATCGCCGAACTGGCAGAGCACATGGCATCACACAACACTCCATTCTCGGCTGGTACCATCAGAGGTATCCTTACCGACATGGTGGTATGCATCAAGGAGTTGGTCATGCAGAACATTGCCGTGAAAATTGAAGACCTCGCAATTTTCAGCATCGGCATTCGCCCAAAGAAGGGCGCTGACAGCGAAGAGGAGTTCAGCGTGGCAAACCACGTAGACGGAGTAAGACTCCGCGCCCGTGCCACGGGTAAGTTTACCAATAGCAGTCTTGACCTGGAGGCTACGCTCAAGAATGTGAAGGATCTTACCAAGAAGAAGAGCAAGACTTCTGATACGGGATCAGACACCGGCTCAGATACGGGTTCTGACACCGGAAATCAAGGCTCCGGCAATACTGATTCCGGACAGGTAGGCTTCTAGAGAGAAGAGCACTGAAAGAGAAAAGAGTACTGAAAAAGAAAAGAGCACTAAAATTATTCATACGTCAAACCACGGTTAGATAATCCGGCGGAGGGATGCGGCAGGAGCATTCCGATGGTAAACAGAGGGGATATCATTCAGTCCCGACAAGTCCAGACATTTTCATCACCATGAACGGGTGCTTGGGCATTTCCTTCGCTTGGGTTATCAACCCTTTTAAACCACTAAAAAAATGAAAAAGATTAATTGGAAAACTGTCATCAACTTCATCATCACCGTTCTTACTGCCATCGTCAGTTCTTTCTTCGTAGCCAGCTGCAAGTAGCTGTGTCATCATCTGCTCATCAAGAGCATAAACTGCAACAACCATCATCTGCCCCATCACAAGCCTCTGCTTGGGGCAGATGAATCATAGAAAACTAAATTAACCACTAAAAAAGTTCTTGATTATGCAAAACAGCAGAAAAATCTCATTGATTGTGGTACATTGCAGTGCCACTCGTGTTACCCAGAACTTCACGGTAGAAGATCTGGAGGCAAGCCACCGGGCTCGCGGCTTCTCTGGTATCGGTTATCACTTCTACATCACCAAGGACGGCGTTATCTATCCCTGTCGTCCGGAGAACAAGATCGGCGCCCATGCCCGCCACTACAATGCCCACTCCATCGGAGTATGCTATGAGGGCGGACTGGACGAGAACGGGCACCCTGCCGATACCCGAACCCCGGCACAGAAGGACTCGCTGAAGACTCTCCTCAAGAGTCTGATTCTCAGCTATCCTGGTGCCAGAATTCTGGGTCATCGCAATCTGCCTTACGTCAGAAAGGAATGTCCTTGCTTCGACGTGAAGGCATGGTTATCACAAGTTTTTTATAATCACAAGTAATAAGATTAGTTAATAGAAAGTGGATGAATATCAGTAAGATA
>CAKPWR010000100.1 GCA_934196725.1 uncultured Prevotella sp. | reverse complement strand
ATGCCCTGATGGACTTTGAGGAGGCTAAGACCTTCCAGCCAACCGTGGTTTTCCCAAAAGAGGGAAATAAGGTTTAAATATCGTATGATGATATAGAATTGTATAAAGAATGATTATCTCGTATGATAATCATAAAGAATATGCGTTCCTGTGGATAGATGAATCCGTAGGAACGCATATTTGTTTTGTGACGATAAACTTGCGTTTCGGTGTGGCGAAATAGCGGTAAGCCACATAGATGGTGATGCCCTGTTCACGGATGGATAATGTATGTATACCCTATATATAATGGTGTAATTACTATTTTATGAAGGTATAATTACGATGGGTTAAGGATAGATCTCGATATGGCTGCTGCCGGAGTTGCCATTCTTGATAATCCTTATCTGGGTGGTGATGCGCTCGCTCATCGTGTCGGTATGACTGATGACGCCCACCTTCTTGCCTTGCGAACTTTGCAGCATGGCGAGGGAGTCGATGACGGTGGCTAGGGTATCGGGGTCGAGGGTTCCGAAGCCTTCATCGATGAACAGGTTCTCGAAGGAGATGTTGCGGGAGGATAATGCTGACAAGCCCAGGGCGAGACCGAGACTCACGATGAAGGTTTCGCCACCTGATAGGGAGGTGGTGTCTCGGATATCGTCGGCACGGTCGTGGTCGATGACTCGGATGCCCAGCGAATGCTTTACCTGCTGCAGTTCGTAGCGGCTGTTGAACTTTCTGATTTCCTGGTTGGCGTGCGCTATCAGGAAACTGAGCGTATAGCATTGGGCTATCTTGCGCAGCGTCTTTCCGTCTGCTCCGATGGCATCCGTAATGGCTGTCCAGTCGTCCTTTTCCTGCGTTACGAGATTCAGAGCCTCAGCCTTGTCACCCAACAGCTTTACGGCTTCCTGATGGTTATGCATCCTGGCGTTGGCAGCAATCAGTTCGTTGCGCTGGCTTCTCTCCTGATACTCCTGCTGAATGGCTAAGAGAGCATCACGGGTTTGGGCAGGCTGATGTTCCAAATGTTGCTGATGCGCCTTTTCTGCGCTCTGGTAAAGGGCGGTAGTTGAAGCCACGGCTTTCTCCTTTTCGTCCTTTTCCCGACGGATGGCATTCCAGTCTTCGGCAGAGTGAAGCATCTCCCGGATGGTATTTCGGTCGATAAGGCTTGGTTTGATACTTCTTTCCTCGATGCCTTCCTCTTCGGAGTCTTTTCCTTCGATGCTCTTTTCTTCAAGCTGCTTGTTGTATTCCTCAATCCAAAAGTCGAGTTCCTTTTCCTTGGTTTGCAGATTCTCTTTCATCGTCTTGTTCTGAGACAGCATGGTTTGATGCGAACCTTTACTGTTGGCGAGTTCTGCCTTCAGTTTGTTGATATTCTCGTTCTGGTTATCTGCTGCTTTCGTAGCCTCATCCTTTGCTGCTGTCAGTCTTTGTTCAGCCGCATCAGGTTCTTCTCCATTCAGAATCTGCTTATATTTCTCCTGCCATTCCTCCATTTCCTTCTTGGCGCTATTCCATGTCTGAAGGGCTTTCCCGTAAGCCTCCTCCTTACTCTTTTGCTGAGAGATGAGGTTGATGGTAAGTGCTTTCTGCTCAGCCAGTTTCGTGGCGCAGGTTGAAGTGCTTTCTTGGGCTTTGTTCTGTATAGTAGAAGCCTTGCTTTCATACGCAGCTTCATCCTTTACAGCCTTGTCCTTGAGTTGGGTCAGCCGTTCTATCTCTTTCTGAATCTTGTTAAACAGGCTCAGTTTGCTGCTCGCATCTTTCGCCTTGTTTTCATAGATAGGCAAGAGCGATTTCAGTTCTGCCTCAGCCTTCGGAATCTTTGGATACTGGGCGATGAGCACCTTCCATTCCTCTTCGTAACTGGCGATTTCTCCAGACAGTTTTTCCTGTTGTTTCTGGAGCGTCTGTACTTCGCCGTCGTTCTGTTTTCTCTCGCCGGAAAGATCCTTCTCCTCTTTCTGCTGCAGTTTCAGCAGATTCTCCTTGGCTTTCAGAAGTTGAGAGAGTTCCGTGGTGGCTTCCTCAAACTGTCTGTTGTCGGTATGATAAGGATGGGTCGTGCTGCCGCAGAGCGGACAAGGTTTGCCTTCGGTCAGGTTGGCACGATGAATCTCCCATTTCTCGCTCACCATGAGGGTATAGGCATTTCTCAGCGTTAGGGTCTCTTGGGTCAGCGCCTCGATGGTCAACTTGCCCAGGGCTTCATCTATCTCTGCGTTTCTCTTGTCCAAGACCAGGATTCGCTCCTCATTCTTCAGCTTTTCTGTTGTGGCAGTATCGAGATGAGCCACAACCTTGATGGCTTGCTGGACATCTTGTAGTTTCCTGTCAGCTACAGTCTTGCTGTTCTGCAGTTCCTCTATATTCTGTCCGGCAGTCTTATTTCTTTCCGTCTCCCAAGCCTGTTCTGCGGCTTGCGTCGCTTCGTGCAGAACCTGTTTCTGCTTGGCAATCTCTTCCTTTGTCGTTTTGAGGGCAAGGTTTGCTTTCTCCGTTTCTGCTACCCATTTTTGGATGTTTCGGGTGTTTTCCTCCACGTCTTTCTGGGCAGTTTGATTCTCTTTCTGAGCCAACTCCAATGCCTCTTTCTTTTCTTTCAGATTCGGCATAGCCGCTTCCATTTTTGTTTTCAGTGCCCTTGCTTCAGCGATGACCGGCAGCGCCTTTTCCAGCTGTTCCTGTGCCTGGCTTACTGCTTCCTTCAGCCTGGCGAGAGTTTTCTCGCTTTCGCTGATGGCAAACTCTTGACTTTTGATGTTTGCTTCCGCTTTCAGGATGTTTTCTTCCTGCTCGTGGATGCTCTGCGTCTGTCGCTCTACTTCCTGCAGCAGGTTGACAGCAGGCTGTACTTCATCGTGCAACTGAAGTCGGAGAATCAGGGCTTGCATCTCTTTAATGGCATTTGCTGCTTGCTCCATATTCTCCTGGTAGATAGCGATTTGCTTGATTTGCTTGTCGTTTTCCTCAAACCATTGCAAGTCTTTCGAGATGGCTTGCAACTGGCTGTCGAGTTCCTTCTCTGCCTTTTCCAACCGGGCGATTTCCTCCTTCAGTTGGGCAAGTTCTTCATCGTTCAGCAGGTTCTGTTTAACGGCTTCCACCGATGCTGCCATCTGGTTGTAGGCATCCGTCGCCTGGTCTTTCGCCTTCTTGATTTCAGTAGCGATGTTCGTATAAGTTTCCTCGCATCCGATGAGTTTTTCCAGGAGTTCGTACCGCTCGTTTTCCTTTGCCGTCAGGAAGTTGGCAAACGAGCCTTGGGCGATGAGCACGGTACGGAGAAACTGGTCGTAGTCGAGTCCGATGATGTTTGGCAGTTCGTTCCAGTCGGCAGTTTCCTCTGTCGTCTCTTCTCCGTTCCTTGTGATTTTATAGAGCGCAGTCTTGGCGTTCTCGTAGCGCACTCTCTGGAATCTGACGTGCCATTCTGCGCGGTAGATGCTGCCGTTGTTGGCAAGGAAGGTGAGTTTGCTGTAGCCTTCCTTCTTGCCACGTGTCAGGATGTTTCGGCTGTCGGTAGGAGCCAGACGGTTACTTTCGCTGGCATCGGCTGCTCCGAAAATCTCGATGTTCTGGTTCTTGTCTCCTTTCTTCCTGGGGTAGCGAGGGGCGCGGTTGTAGAGAGCCAGACAGATAGCATCGAGTAGGGTAGACTTGCCACTTCCCGTCGGACCTACGATGCTGAAGATGGTGCTCTCGCCTAAGGCACCTTCTTCAAAGTTGATGACCTCGCCTCCCTGTTTGTCAAGCGAAGCGAGGTTGAGTATTTCGAGTTGTAGGAATTTCATAATGATGATGTCGTTAATAAATCGGATAACATTTTCTCCTGTCTTTCGTTCATCGGAGCGTTGTGTCTGATGGCGAAGGCTTCCTTCAGCGTATCGAGCGGAGGACGGTTGATGATGTCTTCTATGCTGGTGATGTGCTGGGAACCCTGGATGGTGGAGAGGTCCAGTTGCGGGATGATGCGCTGGATTTTGCAGAGCACGGCATCCTTTTCGTTGACGAGTTTCTCCAGTTCCTTGATGTCATCGCTGGTCAGTTTCTCCTGTTTCACCTTCAGCATCACGTAGTCGAAGTGGTCGCTCAGTTCGCCGTCAGTTCTCTCCGAGAGTTCAGAATTGATGAGCTTCTGCCATTTCTTGAAGGTCAGTTCTTCCTCATCTTCGGGCAGGATGCGAAGGGCGTGCTGAGGCTTGTATTCCAGGAAATCTACTTTCCATTCCTTGCTCTTGCCGGTTTCCTTTCCTTCATCCTCTTCTCCGTGATCAATGGTGATGAGGTCGATGCCGTGGGTGTAGTCTTTCTCGGCAAACGACATCGGGAGGATACTTCCCGTATATCTTGCCCAGTCGGTGTTCCAGATATGTTGCCGTTTGTGGATGTGTCCGCAAGTCATATAGTCGGGATGGTCGTTCCATCCTTCCAGGTCCACTTCCTCCTGTCCGCCGATGATAATTTTCTCGCTCGCATCCTTCTTGGCGATATCCGAACCCTTGGCGTACATGTGTGCCATCATGATGCACTTCCTGCCCGGGTATTTCTTTCGAGCCTCAGCCGTCAGTTCTCTCAGAAAGTCGTTGACTCCCTGCGAGTAGCTGGCGTTCTGCACCACATCGCTTCTTAGGAAAGGTACGGCGAGGATGATGACTTCTTCTCCTTCCTCGTTGGTTACGGGGATGATGAGGTCATCGAAGGAATAGATCCAATGTCCGCCGGTTTTATCATCGTCCTCGCTTTCTCCCTGCTGCCAGATTTTCCTTACGTTTCCTCTTATTTCCACGTGGTATCGGGTGAGCAGCGGACGGGGAGCCTCCAGTCGGCTGGCTGAATCGTGGTTGCCAGCGGTAATGATGACCTGCATGTTAGGGCACAGTTGGGTAGCATCGGCAAGAAACTCGTAATAAACGGTCTGTGCCGCTGCCGATGGATTTCCGTTATCAAAGATGTCTCCTGCGATGAGGAGAGCATCGGGCTTTTGTCCAGCTATCTGCTCCAGGAGCCATTTCAGGAAATGCTTGTGTTCCGGCAGCCGGTCGTTGCCGTGAAACAGGTTACCCAGATGCCAGTCGCTGGTTGCTAATATCTTCATACTCATAAGAATGTCTAATCTTAGTCTTTTTCTTTGTCTTTGGCTTGCAATCCTTTGGTCTTTGGCTTGCAATCTGACTACAAAGTTAACACAATTATTTGGGATACGCAAAGAAATAAGCTCAAAAAACGAAGAATTATGGC
>CAKPWR010000099.1 GCA_934196725.1 uncultured Prevotella sp. | reverse complement strand
TTTGACGTTTTTTGAGGTTCTCCATTCTGTTGGAGAGCAGCCTTCTTTGGTTTTGAAGATGCGGTAAAGATGAGTGCTTGGCTGCGTTGAAACTTATCTCGCTGAGCCATATACGGAAGTTGGAGTGCAGGCACTGGTCGAAGAACAGACTCAGTTCTTCCTTAGGGATGAAGTGTGCGGGAGAGGATAAAAACCTCTGCGCTCATCGGAAAGCTGATGTAAAGATTCTGTACCACCACCGAGAGCGAATATCACCATATAATCAAGGGTCTATACGCCACCTGTTCATCGGGGCAGATAGCCCCTTGTCATTGTATCTGTGTAAATCTGTGAAATCTGTGGGACAAAGAACAAATCCCACAGATTTCACAGATTTACACAGATATTTACCTTATTCAAGTTTCGCAAGTTATTGTGAAAATGTTTAAATATTAGCAAATAAACTGTTAAGATACTATAAAAACATCCTTATATACATAAGGGTGCATATCATTGCATTTTGCCTCACTTTTTTTATCTTTGCAGTAGATTTCTGAACGACTGAAGCTGAACTTACAGGTTTTACATCTTTGATATACAGCGCGATCAAGAAAGAATATAAAGAAATGATATATAGACTGTTAACGTATGTATTTAACACGTATTTAACGCTAGTTTTTTTCAGCATTCAGTATTCAGAGTTCAGAAAGTTAAGGATAGTTAAAAGCCGGATTCAGTACGAAAGTCCTGATTCTGACGGATGTATCTTTAAAGCTTTTGCCCTTTCAGGGCGACAGGTTTGCGTCTGTAATTACCCAGGGCGCTGCCCTGGGCTAGGAGCTTCTGCCCTTTCAGGGCGTAGGGCAACATGCCACAAAGTTTATGGCTCTTTCCCTTCGGCCGGTGTCCGTTGGTTCAGGGCGTAAGAAGCTTAAATACGAAAAGACAACAGAACAATTCAACCTAAAAAAAGGGAAAATATGAAAGTAACAAACAACAAGCAGGAAGCTAACCAGGCGATGCCTTCTTTCTTCCACAGTATCCAGCAGTCTGAGAGCCATCCTCTCGCCTCCTGGGAGTATCTACGCTCTCTCATCACCAGCGACCAGCAGGTCAAGAACATGACAGAGCTGTATCGCAAACGACTCGGAGTCAGCAAGAAGTTCGCCGACGAACTCAAGCCACAGAGTCCGGCTATCACCATCTCGGCACAGATGGACGGCTATGGACGAAAACTGGCCAACTTCGAGAAGCCAACCTATCACGTGATGGTAGAGTTTGACAAGATTCCTACCGAACAGCAGGAACACTGCAAGGAGCTCATCTCTCAGGACGAGCACACCATGGTGGTGCATCGCAGCGTCAGTGGCAGAGGACTGCATATCTTCTGCAAGTACGCCCCTCTTGAGGACGATGACATAAGCATCCTCGAACTCTTCGATCTGATTCTTTCCAAGGCACAGCGCCACTACGAGCTGCTCCTGGGAATGGAATGCGACAAGGCTTGCTCCGACATCACCCGATGCGCCGGACTAGCCCACGACCCCGAAGCCTATTTCAACTGGCAACCGGTTCCCTTCGCACTCGATATCAGCGACCTGAAGAAGTTTTATACCAAGAAGGCTATGGAGGCGAAGTATGCCAAGCGCAGAAACAAGAAAAGCCCGTCGAAGGAGAAGGGGGAAAAGACGGATTCCGTCACCATCGACGAGATGGCTGCCCATATCAAGCAGCTCCTGCAACAGTGGGGCTACGACTTCCAGCCCGGCAGACACAACGAGTATGTGCTCCACTTCAGCAAATGCTGTCTCAAGTACGGCATCAACATGGAAGAGGCAATGCAGTATGCCGACAAGGAGTTTGGCACCGAATATCCCGATACTGCCTCCGTCCTCAAGTCCTGCTATAAGCGCAGCGAGCTTTTCGGCACCTGGCACTTCTACCGTGAAGGCGAGGGCTACAGCAACCACCCTTCGGTGAAGACCATCAAGCAGTGGCTGTCCACCCACTATATCTGGCAGCACAACAAGATGACGGGATTCTACGAACTGCAGAGCCGCATGGTATATACCGGCAAGTACCCTCACCCTACCCGTATCGACGACAACATCGAAAACTCCATCTGGGCGGAGATGGACGAGGCAGGTCTGCATGTACCAGCCAATACGCTCCACAGCATCATCAACAGCGATTTCTGCCAGCCTTTCGACCCCATGGAAGACTATCTGCGGAGCCTGCCCGCTTGGGAAGAAGGCAAGGATCCTGACTATATCAACCAGCTCGCCGACCGCATCCATGTGCAGGAAAAGCCTGGCTATGAGCACACCCAGGAGTTGTTCAGATACTACTTCAAGAAGTGGATCGTGGCGATGGTAGTAGCCTGGTGCTCACCGAAGGTAGTCAACCAGTTCATCCTCATCCTCGTAGGCAAAGGCGGCATTTACAAGACCACCTTCTTTGCCTACCTCCTGCCCCCTGAGCTGCGCCAGTATTTCCTCAACGACTCCACTGCCAGCTATACCGACAAGGACTTCATGGAGGCATTCAGCAGCAAGGCGATGATCTGTCTCGATGAGTTCGAGAGCGTCTTCGGCAAGAACCTGAGTGCCTTCAAGAGCAACCTCACGAAGCTCTCCTTCTCCATCCGCCGTCCCTACGACAAGTACCGCAGCGAACTGCCCCACCGTGCCTCTCTCAGCGGCACCACCAACAGTCAGCAGTTTATCACCGACGAGGAGAACCGCCGTTATTCGCCATGGATTGTGGAGAGCATCGAGAGTCCGATAGACCATCCGATAGACTATCAGCACGTCTTTGCCCAGGCTCTGGCACTGGGCAAGGAAGTGATGAATCACCGTATGGATGAGTCTCAGAACTGGACCTTCTGGCTCACCCGTGATGACATCGACCAGATGCGCTGTCACAACCGCCTCTTCATGGTAGCCAACTATGCCGAGGAGCAGATTCTGAAGTACTACAAGGTGCCGGAGAAAGACACCCCACGCCAGTATATCAAGTTCCGCTACACCTCAGAAATCCTGGAGAAGATAGGCTGCAACCCTGCCCTGCGTCAGAATCTGAACAGCCACAACATCGGTTCCGTGATGTCCCGACTGGGCTTCAAGAAGATTCACAAGGACAAGGGCAACGGCTGGGCTGTCATCGAGAAGGAACCTATCGAGCTGAACAGCGACGCTGCCGTCGACCCTACGGATACTTTCGAGGACTAAGTATCTTACTTTCGCCCCGTAAGTATCTTACTTTCAACCCGTAAGTATGATACTTAAACATCAAAAGCTATATGGATATAAGAAGTTATACCAAGCAGGAACTTGCTCTGCTCTATTTCCCCGATTCGTCACCCGTGGTGGCAAGTGCTCATCTGATGCGTTGGATCTGTCGCAATCCCGACCTTCTGAAGAAGCTCCGTGAAAGCGGATACGGCAAGAACAGCAAGGAGTTTACTCCTATGCAAACTTCCTATATTTTCTATTTTCTCGGCGAGCCATAGACTTCCAAGTATGAGAAAGTATGAGAAAGTATGAGAAAGTGTGAGCAAGTATGAGAAAGTATGAAGTGGCGTTTTCAGATTTCGTATCTTTGCATTGTCATTCAAAGAGGATGATGCTCCTGCCCCATCGGGGGTGGAGGATACTATCACTAAATTAACCACTTTATGATTCAGTACGTGTTAAAAAAGAACATCAATGAGAAGATGCCGAATGCCTATGGCAAGTACTTCGCCTATCCGGTCATCACAGAGACCTACGACATCGACAAGCTCGTAGATCACATGGCAAGCCACAACACCCCATTCTCCAGAGGTGCACTGAAGGGTATGATTACCGACATGGTTGCGTGCATCCGGGAGTTGGTACTCCAGGGCATCGCAGTGAAGATTGCCGACCTCGCCATCATCTCCATTGGTATCAAGAACAAGGCGGGTGCCGCTTCCGAGAAGGAGTTCACCGTTGTCAAGAACATCGACAGCTTGAAGATTAGAGCTCGTGGCACGGGCGACTTCAGTTGCGTCAACCTCAGCCTCGACGGAACGCTGAAGAAGGCTACCGCCATTTCAGCAGACAGCACTACTACGGATGGTGGAGGCAATCCGCCAACCGATGACAACAAGGGAGACTCCGGTGCCGGTTCTGACACTGGCGACACCGGTTCAGACTCAGGCAACACCGGAGAAGCAGGCTTCTAGAAAACGAAGATAAGAAAGTGTACAGACAGGATGTAGTCAGGGATGTACCTATGGCAAGACAGGCCATCCGAGACATGGCAACATCATTCCAGCAAACAGTCATATAAGGGCATCTGCTCATCCTGTCCACTTTTCCTATCTTCCCAATCTCTCAAGAAATTAAGTAACATTCAGGGGCCTCTAAAGCCCCAAAAATCAACCATTTAAATTGAAAAAATCATGAAGAAAGAAACCATCAAGAAAGTAGTAAATTTCATCATCACCGTCCTTACCGCAGTCCTCAGCGCCTTCTGTGTGCAGAGCTGCAAGGGCTAAAGTAATTAATCAATAATCACTAATCATTAATCAATAATCACTAATCATTAATCACTAAAAAGCAATGAAGAATCCAAGAAAAATCGACTTGATTGTGGTACATTGCAGTGCCACACGAGTCAACAAGAATTTCACAGTGGAGCAGCTGGAAGCCTGCCACAAGGCAAGAGGTTTCAAGAGCATCGGCTATCACTACTACATCACGAAGGATGGTCTGCTCTATCCTTGTCGTCCAGAGGATGAGATAGGTGCTCATGCCCGTCATTACAACGCCCACAGCATCGGCATCTGTTATGAGGGAGGTCTTGATGAGAAAGGCAAGCCTGCCGACACCCGCACTCCAGAACAGAAGGAGACGATGGAAGACCTTCTCTACAGTCTTGCCCAAGACTATCCTGATGCCGAGATACTGGGTCATTGTGACCTGCCTGGTGTCCGCAAAGCCTGTCCATCGTTTGATGTAGCGGCATGGCTGGCAGAGATCAACTTCGGTCTATAGCTAATCGGATGTTTTAAGTCCCACAGATTTCACAGATTACACAGATTTAATACGGACTAAGAGTTTGAGATTACAGCAGACAATAAAGCAAATTAAAAATCTGTGAAATCTGTGAAATCTGTGGGAAAATGAATAACTCACGCAGATTTAATACGGACTAAGAGTTTGAGATTGCAGCAGACAATAAAGCAAATTAAAAATCTGTGAAATCTGTGAAATCTGTGGGACAATGAATAACTCACGCAGATGTTGGCTAATATTTGCTCGATATTTTTTGGGGTACTTTACGAGTAAAAGTCTGCGTTATCTGCGTGACATGCCAACAAAAAGGAGGGTGTGTCATAAGTCCATGACGCACCCTTTTTCGCAAAAAGCGCCTACTTGCAAACTTTTGTCTTGTTCTT
>CAKPWR010000098.1 GCA_934196725.1 uncultured Prevotella sp. | reverse complement strand
AACATAAACTTCTTCATAATCTTATCTTTTTAAAATTGTTACTATTTATTGTTATTTACTTTCTTTGTGGATTCATTGTTGAACCCGCTATTCATAGTCACAATCGGCGTGCCAAAAAGATGAAGAAAATGGCTCTGTGCTGATAGTCAGTAGTTTATGTAAAATGTGCCAAAAAAAGATGGTGTGGAATATGAGGAAAGTATGTGGAAACATTCCCCAAAAAGTAAGATGTCAATGGCTTTTCGTGTGTTCATTCCCGAAAAATGACACAAATGTCAAAAAACGGGAATGTTTAATAGGTTTAAACTTTTGGCTTGTTCTTTAGAAATCCATGTGTATGCTTCTGTATCAAAAAACGTAGAATCCTGCTGGCTGTAATGCCTGCAGGATTCTACGCTTGTTTTATTTAAACAAATCCTCCATTTTAACTTCCTTTTGAACAATTCCGCTATGCTTGCCATACGCCACCCCGTAGGTTGTAATCATCGTGAGATGAATGGACTGCTTGGGAGAAAGTGTTGCTTTTAGGGATTCTATGCGATGGCGCAAGTGCTGTTCCTCTTCTTTGCTGATGATATAAGGGGCGCTGGCAAACTTCATCTCGCATAAGTTTACCACATTGTCGTTTCTGATAATCAGAAGATCAATTTGGGCTCCTTCTTTTTCTTCTGTTCCTTTTACGCTCCATGCAGAGAGCGAGGTTTTTACGCCAGCAACTCCAAGAGCCTGCTTGATTTGCTGAAAATGTTGCCAGCAAACTTCTTCGAAGGCCACTCCATGCCATGTTCTTAAAACATCAGACGTCATGTTGTCGCTTACAAAACTAGTCTCTTTTCCATGAGTTTCTACATATTTCTGCCAAAAGAGGCAGAAGTTGTCTATCAGTTTATAGTATGTTGTACTTTTGGGCATCCCGTATGGCGAATAGCTGGTGATGAAATCACTTTCTGCCAATGCTGCAAGGGTGTTAGACAAACCTCCTCCCAGAGGGAGACCTGTGGCTTGACTGATTTCTTCACGAGTGAAACCGGAATGGCGGGTAGCCAATAAACGTACCACTTTCTTGCTATCTTCCGGATTGTTGAAGATTGCTGCAAAAAGCCTGTTAAACTCATCTTTCAGTCTAGGTCTATTGCCAAAAAGAATCTTATCTGCATTTTGCTCGAAGCTTAACCCTTTCTGAAAGTACCCCATATAATAAGGTATTCCTCCAAAGACCATATAGCTTTGCAGGATGTCGTATTGACTCATTTGGATGTTGGCATGCTCGAAATACTCTTCGCATTCTTTCAGAGTGAAAGGCGATAGCTTGATTTCTGCAGTCAAGCGTCCGTAGAGTCCTCCTTTGCTTCTTGATAGATTACTGAGAATCCAGGAAGTAGCACTACCGCAAACCACAAGCATGATATTGTCCCTGCCACTACACCAGCCATTCCAAAAGTTCTCGAAGGCTGGGAGAAATCCGGAACGAGGGGTGTCCATCCACGGAAGTTCATCGATGAAGATGACTTGACGTTCGCCATTGTCTTGGTCTTGTAGCAACTGTTCGAGCAAGAAGAACGCTTCCATCCAGGACTTGGGCATCTTATAACCTTCCAATCCTTGGTTGAGAAGGGCATAATAGAAACTTTCCAGTTGGGTTTTCAGTCTGTTTCTGTCGTTATCTTGGTCAACTGGAGACACGCCTGTATGCTGAAAGGTGATTCGATCTTTCAGCGCTTGTTTGATAAGGAATGTCTTTCCTACACGGCGACGACCATATACTGCTACGAATTCGGGGCGGTCGCTATGGTACAACTTATCAAGTTCTGCTATTTCTTCTTTTCTTCCTATAATCATATTTTCTTCCTTTCCTATTATTTTCTTATCTTTGATATTTTGTGCAAAAATACAAAAAAATAACGATTGCGGCAAAATATAGTATATTATATTCTGCCGCAATTATGCTTTTTTATACTTTGTCGGCAAGATATAGGCTGTTATTTCTCTTTGCGAAGAATTTTTGGCAATATTGCCACTTTTTCTTCGCAGCATACGAAATTTGTGGTTATTTATAGCAGTTCTCTTGCTATCCAGGCACAGGCTTCGGCATCTGCCAGGGCATTGTGGTGCTGGGTGAGGTCGTAACCGCAATAGGCGGCTACGGTCTGTAGCTGATGGTTGGGGAGGAGAGACCCCAGCTTTCTTCGGGAGGCTCGGCAGGTGCAGTGGAATTCGTAGTCGGGATATTCCATCTGATACATCTGAAATACAGCCTTCAGGCAGCCTTCGTCGAAGGGAGCGTTGTGGGCTACCAGGGGCAGACCTTCTATCTTGGGCGCAATCTCTGCCCATACTTTCGGGAAGACATCTGCATTCATCGTGTCTTCCAAAGTTAATCCGTGAACCCGGGTGTTCCAATAAGAGTAATACTCCGGCTCTGGTTTGATGAGGCTGTAGTAGCTGTCTGTTATCTCACCATCCCTCACGATCACAATGCCCACCGAGCAGACGCTTGTACGCTGCTGGTTGGCTGTCTCGAAATCTATCGCTGCAAAATCTTTCATCGAATTAAGTCTTTGTTTTTGATGCAAAGGTACGATTTTTTAGGATAAATCATCCTAAAAGTATATGATTTAAGAAAGTTTTAAGATAAATCGTCCTAAAACTTTTTGTTCATCCCCATATCTAGGTATTTCTGCAAAACCATCATTTTTAGGTATTGCAGATAATGGGAAAAGGCTGTATCTTTGCACCCGAAAATAAATGTAACTAAAAGAAAAAGGACAAATGAAAACAACTATCGTAATTTATGGCTCTTCTACTGGCTCATGCCAGTCGATTGCCGAAACCATCGCCTCTAAGTTGGGCGTGGAAGCAGTAGATGTAGCTAACATCGATGATGCTACTGTCGCAAGTCACGAGAATCTTCTTCTCGGTACTTCAACATGGGGTGCCGGCGAGATGCAGGATGACTGGTATGATGGCGTGAAGACGCTGAAGAGTGCCGGCTTGGCTGGCAAGACCGTAGCCCTGTTCGGTTGTGGCGACAGCGAGTCTTACCCTGATACATTCTGCGGCGGTATGAAGGAACTCTATGATGCAGCAGTTGAGGCTGGCGCTACCGTATTGCCTGGCGTATCTACAGATGGATACACCTATGATGACAGTGAGGCAATTGATGGCGACAAGTTCCTGGGACTCGCACTCGACGAGGTGAACGAGGACGACAAGACAGAGGAGCGCATCGATGCATGGCTTGAGGCAATCAAGCCAGCGTTATAATTTAAAAAAAATATTTTTCAAGAATTGGAGAATGATGGAATTCTCTGATTCTTGAATTAAAACCAGATAAATTCGGATAGTATGCAGCAGGAAATCGCAACACCAGTAGATTTGAAGGTTCTGATGAATCATATATATGAATATAAGAAGGGCGTGCGCCGCCTGGTGCTCTATACCTTCAACAGAAAATATGAGTCTTTTGCCATAACAAGATTAGAGCGTCAGAACATTGATTACATCATCCAGCCGGTTGGCAACGACCGTTTGAATCTCTTCTTTGGTAAGAAGGAATGTCTGGATGCTATCCGCATGATAGTCACCAAACCGTTGTGTCAGCTTACGCCGGAAGAGGATTTCATCCTGGGTGCCATGCTGGGATATGACATCTGTGCCCAATGCGAACGCTATTGTGAGCGAAAGAAGAAAGTTTGCTAGGCTTTTCTTTCATCTTCGGAATATTATAATGTTAATAAAGAAAGAGCGTGATTGCCTCAGTTGGCAATCACGCTCTTTTCATGTATAAGACAAAATATCCCATATAAGTAGATTCTTACAAGATGATTTTTCGGAATAATTCCTGTTTTTATCCCCTATTTTAACGGAATAATTCCTCTTTTTGAGGGTTTAAATGAAAGAAAAAGTCCTGAAAGCTTGTGTAATTAGTTGAAAATGAGTATATTTGCACTGGACAAAATGAAAGGCTTATGTTAGAACGTAAATTTGCAGAAAATTTGGAGAATTTCCTCCTTCATGAACCTCGGAAGATTCTGCTTGTCAATGGTGCAAGGCAGATAGGAAAGTCGTATCTGATAAGATATGTGGGAAAGAAACTTTTCAAGCATTTTGTAGAGATAAATCTCAAGGCAGACCAAGAGGGAGATGGTATCTTTAAAACCGTAAAGAGCAAGGAAGACTTTTACTTGCAGTTGGGTGCCATGGCAGGTAACAATCTCGGAAGTAAGGATGATACCCTGGTGTTTCTTGATGAAATACAGAGTTATCCTCACCTGATGACCATGCTTAAGTTTCTCAACGAGGATGGTAAATACCGATATGTGGCAAGTGGCTCCCAGCTGGGTGTTGCCTTGTCGCAAACCCCTTCTGTACCTATTGGTAGTATCGCTATTCAACAGATGTATCCTCTTGACTTCGAGGAATTCTTGTGGGCGATGGGTTGTGGAAAGGAGGCTATAGAGAGCATGCGACAGAGTTTTCTGGATAAGAAAGCCTTGAATGAGTCGATGCATAACTATATGCTCCAGCAGTTTAAAATTTATCTGCTCGTGGGAGGAATGCCTGATGCCGTCAATAAGTTTCTTGAAAATAGAAATATGGCTCAAGTGCGCAGTATTCAGCGGGATATTCATGCGCTTTATAAGATAGATGCATCACAGTATGATGATGAGCGCAAGCTTGTTATAAGAAAGATATATGATATGATTCCATCGAACATGGAAAATAAGAAAAAGCGTATTATCGTAAAGAATATCGAAGGCTTGAAGGCGCATAAGCAGTTTAGCGACTATGCTGAGGAATTTGAGTATCTTACGAATTCTGGAGTAGCTTTGTCGGTGCAGGCTATCAGCAATCCGAGTTTTCCGCTGATAGAGTCGGAGAGCAAGAATTTGCTGAAGCTCTATATGAATGATGTGGGGTTACTGACCAGTATTCTTTATGGTACGAATATCAATGCTGTTTTGCGGGATGAGCGGAGTGTGAATCTGGGGGCTGTATATGAGTCGGTCATAGCTCAGGAATTTCATGCCCATGGTTATGTGCTTCATTATTATGATAACAAGCAGAAAGGTGAGGTGGATTATCTGATAGATGATTACAGAAACCTGACAGTCTTGCCTGTGGAAATCAAGTCGGGTAAGGATTATATGGTGCATAGTGCACTTGATAAGTTCCTGGATACCCCGGAATATCATATTCATGAGGCTGTGGTGCTGAGCAATGAGCAGAAGGTTTATACGGAAAACGGAATCACTTATATGCCTATATATTATTGTATGTTCTTTAGCAACAGGATAGAAGATGAGGCTGATCTGGTGATTCCTGAGATCCAGATGCCAATCCTGTAAATATACGAGAGGGTGTGTCATTGGTTTATGGCACACCCTCTCAGTTCTAGATAACCTTTTCTTACTTCTTCATCATTTCCTCTACGGCTCTAATGAGCTGGGTATCATGACCGGTGATGTAATCCTCTGGAGAGTTATACACCTCGACGTCTGGATAGAGGGTGGTGTTCTCGCCGAAGGTACCACGCATATCGCGGCAACCTACCTGTGGAATACCGAATACCAGACTGCGATCCATCAAGGTCTCCCACCATACGGCGGTCATTGTACCTGCTACAGGTGCTCCAATCAGCTTACCGATGCCCAGTTCCTTATATACCCATGGGAAACCATGACCGTTGCTGTAGTCATCCTCGCAGATCAGAACGCAGGATGGCTTGGTCCACTTGTTGAATGGATCCTTGCCCACAACCTTTCCATGAGGTACAAACTCCTGATACTGCTTACCGCTGAGCAGGGTGCAGAGGTCGTCGTGCAACCAGCCACCACCATTGTGACGCTCATCCACGATTACGGCATCCTTGTTGCGGTTCTTGTCGCTCAAGAGTTCGCTATATACGGT
>CAKPWR010000097.1 GCA_934196725.1 uncultured Prevotella sp. | reverse complement strand
TTGAGATGAATCTGCAGGGTGTTCATCTTGTAATAAGACATCATCTTGACCAGCGAGCGCAGATAAGACATCGGGATAATCTTTCGTCCGCAATCCATCATGAAGCCTCGCAGCCCATAGGCAGGCGTATCCTGGGTAGAACCCTTAGGCAGTACGAAACCAGCCGAGCGCTGCTGCTCTGAAAGCTGCAATACGGTGCGGGTTCCCCATACCAGTCCTTCTACCGAAGAAGCCGTGATGGTGGTTACGTCGCCGATGGTGAGGCGATAGCCTTCCTTGCCGAGCTGTCTGGCTGATTTCCTGTCAGATTGGAGCACCAGCACGATGTCGCCGGCAGAAGGTTTCCCCGTCTTAGGCGTGAGCGGTTTTCCCACCAGGTCATGATAATCGGCAGCAAAGAGTTTTGCCACCTCCTGGGCGTTCTTTCCACCCTTCACCACGTATTTGCCCGATGGGGTAAACATTCCCTCAGCCCCGCTCCATTGCTTGAGCTCAGGGATTACAAAAGGTTTTTCGTTGACCGTTGCCCAGCCACACGAAAGCACCAAGGTGCAGCAAGCCGTCAGCAAGAGACGCTTGAAATCATTTAGGTTTTTCTTCATATTTTACAGTTTTAATCTTAAAGATACGTCATTTAATCATAGAGATAGAAGATGCGCTCCATCATGTGCCACTTCTCATCGCTCGTAGCACCCTTGCCGCACTTCTGGAACTTGCCTACCACTTCCTCCCACTCTGCCTGTCTAGGGAGGGTGGCGAGCTCTGCCATTTTCTTGTCCCAATCGAAATCTACGGGAGCATCCACAACCATCACCAGTCGGTTGCCGAAGATGTAAATCTCCATCTCCAGAATACCAACCTGACGGATTCCGTCACGAATCTCCTTCCATTGCACACCTTCTGAATGCAGGCGGCGATATTCGCGGATAGCCTCCTCATCAGATTCCAGTTCCAGCCACTGCACGTAGCGCTTGGTGGCTACCGGATACTTCTTCTGTTCATAACCTTTCATCATAATCATCAGGGTTTTAAAGATTCAACTTTTGTTATTTTGTTTATTTTCTGCAAAAATATGAAAAAAGATTGAGGTAAACAAACCAAGTTACCGATATTTTGTTTATTTTTGCATTATCATTGCAGAAATGCATGATCTAGATTTGCAAAACGACTCTATGAAATTTAAGAAACTAAAGATTAAGATATGAAGAAACTACTTTTATCCATCGCCTTTCTGCTCCCAGGTATGGGAATGATGGCGCAGACTCAGGTAACGACTGCCGAAGGTATCCTCGAAGGAAAAGACCTCTCAGGCATCACAGTTTTCAAGGGTGTTCCATTCGCAGCCCCACCAGTGGGAAATCTCCGCTGGAAGGCTCCACAACCTGCCCAGAAATGGCAGGGCGTTCGCGAAGCTAAGGAATTCGGTCCGAACCCTATGCAGGAACCTATCTTCGGCGATATGAACTTCGGTACGAAGGCCAACAGCGAGGATTGTCTCTACCTTAATATATGGACTCCCGCAAAGACCATGAAGGAGCATCTGCCGGTTTTGATTTATTTCAACGGCGGAGGACTGATGGCCGGTAGCGGAAGCGAACCAAGATATGCGGGCGATGCAATGGCGCGCAAGGGCATCATCTCTATCACAGCCAACTATCGTGAAGGCATCTTCGGCTTCTTCGCTCATCCTCAACTCTCCAAGGAGACCTCCTATAAGGGTTCCGGCAACTATGGTTTCATGGACCAGGTGGCTGCTATCCAGTGGGTGAAGGATAACATCGAGGCCTTCGGCGGCGACCCTAACCGCATCACCATCGTGGGCGAATCAGCCGGTTCCATGTCGGTCAGCTCCCTGATGGCTTCCCCTCTCTGCCAGGGACTCTTTGCCCAGGCAATGGGTTCCAGCGGTTCGGTGATGGGATTCAAGAAGATTGCCACCCAGAAGGAAGCCGAGGAGAAAGGCGTGCAACTTGCCCAGAAAATAGCCGAGAAGATGGGTAAGGAAACGGGCAAGAAGGTGAAAAAGAACGTTGGAATGAAGAACCTCGACGAACTTCGTGCCCTTCCTGCCGAGAAACTGATGAAGCTGGCGGGCGTAAGAGCCATTCCTACTTATAATATCGACGGATATTTCATGAAAGAGCAGCCTGTAGAGGTCTTCGCCAAGGGCGAACAGACCAAGGTGCCTCTGCTCATCGGCGGCAACAACCAGGAGATGACCCCATGGGCAGTATTGATGGGCAAGCAGCCTACCGTAGAGAATATGAAAGCTGGCGCCAAGGCTACTTTCGGGTCAGAGAACATCGATGAACTCTTCCGTCTCTACGGCATCAACAGCGACAAGGATGTATTGGAGCAGCCGGGCGTAGATCTCGCTTCGGATATCTTCCTCGATTACACTACCTGGAAGTGGGGCAACATGCACAAGCTGACCGGCGGACAGCCAGTTTACCGCTACCGCTATTGTCATCCTCGTCCTGCAATGGCTATCAAGGGCAAGGTGGCAGCTTTGGCTGGCGGCGTGGTAGATGCCAAGGAAGGTGCAGCTCCTGCTCCACGAGACAAGGGAGCCGTTCACTCTGCCGACATCGAGTATGCAATGGGCACATTGCCAACCAACCGAGTATTCGACTGGCAGCCTGAGGACTATATGATCAGCGACATCTTCAGCCAGTATTACGTCAACTTCGTGAAGACCGGCAATCCAAATGGTCTGGGTCTGCCGGAGTGGCCATCCACCAACGGCAAGGCAGTAGCCCCTGTGCTTCAGATTGATGTGAATACCGTCGTAAAGTCTGATGCCCAGATGGAGAAGCGCTATGATTTCATCGACAAAATGTTCTGGGGAGAGAAATAACTCTATCCTATCTTTTTGAATAAACAGTAAATACAGATGTTTCAGAAATTCATTATCAATAGAGACGGAGTGCTGAAGTTCGGCAACGTCTACCTGCACCGTGACATGCTGTCTCCAGGCGAACAATGCACCTATGGTGGCGGATTGTGGAAGATAGATGAAGGCAGAGGTGCCATCGTACTTTATGGCAGAAGTTTCGACTTCGGTCCTCCCGATTTCGACTTTGTGAAACAGATAGACTGGACGGGCTTGGGGGGAACCCCTCGCCCGCTCCTCTATCTGCCTCATTGGCCTGACGAAGAAGAGATAGTGCCCATCATCATTTAAACTATGGTTATCCATACGGCTTCGCCTTCCTTCTCCACCTCCCGGATACGCTTCATCAGACGATGCAGCCAGATGCGGGAGTTCACCACCATGCCCTTCAGCCTGTTCTCACCCACCAGGATGCAGCCCTGGGTATCGTCGGGATAGTTGCCGGCATGGATGCGGATGCCCTCGAAATCGGGCACGCCCTGGACATACGGCAACCACTCCTTGAACCGGGGTGACAGGGTGATGAGCACCCGATAGGAACCTTCGGGGATGGCGGTATGCCCCGGAATCTTTCTAGCCACCTTGCCGCTCTGACGGCCGCACCTGGCATTCACCTCCTCCGGCTTCAAGTCTATCCCCTTCAGGTTGCGCCACGTCGGTTCCAGGGTATCGCAGAAGTAAGTGTCCTTCGACAGCTTCTCCATGTCGAAACTGTTTCTGAAGCTGCGCTTGTCGCCGGCATTCCTGCCCGACAGCGCCTTGCGCTTCACATCACCATCAGCCAGCAGATACAGTCGGCCGATGGTATAAGTATTCTTCTTGGCAATTCGCTTAACTACTATTTCCATACGCAAGAAATATTTATCATTCAACATTTATTTTCACACCGTCTTGTCTGAAACAAAGCTTCTCAAAACTGAAATTACTGAAATTGAAATCAGTCTTGTCCTGTACTCCGGCAGGTTCTATCTTACGGATATACTTTCTGAAGAGCCAGTTGCTGAGCATCTGCTTGGTTCCTTTCTTCGACTTCTTATACTGCAGGCGCAATGCCTCAACCTGCGTAAAATTGAAGGTGTCGGGCAATAGCTGCAGCAGATTGGAAGGGCCTCTCTTGCTCGATTTTTCTCCGTCATAGTCTGCCTTGGCAATCGCTTCACCAAAGAAGCGCATCTTGCAGTAGAGGTCATAACGCTCACTCCAGCGGATGAAATCCTCTATCTCCGGCTCCCATTTGCAGCCATTCGCTACGTAGAGCACGCAGGCTTTCAGATAGCCGATGACATTGGCACGGAAACTCAGATTTTCATACACTCTGTCCTGCGACATTCTTGCGAAATCCGCATTCTCGTCTTTCAGCTGTTTGGCCAGTTCGAAAGCCTCTGGACAATCCACCAAACCCGAAGCCATGCACAGATTATCAATGTAGGGCTTCAGCTGTGCTCTGAAATCATCGTCGTATATGCCGTATACCGGCATTTCTGCTCCTATCTCTCTTTCGGGAATCGTACAGAAATTGATACGGCTCAGCGGACCGTCGGTCAAGACCTTCGCAAAATAGCGCTGCCCCTTGATGACCGTGGTAGAGGCATTCCAGTTGAAACGGATGGTGACACGCTCGGTAACGCTCGAAATTCCTACACGAGTTTGCCCGTAGATGTTGCCAGGATCAAAGGCGAGACACATGATGACAAACTGCTGCCCGCCCTGACCTTTGAGCGCATCAAACTGGTTCACCTCGTTGAGCGAAGCATAGAGGAAATGCTCCTGTGCTTCGGCGGTACGCATCACGAAGGCTGGGTTTGTCATATCGGGGTCTATCTCCTGTATGATAAGGTTTTCCGGACGCTTACGCTTGTCCTTGTTGGCACCTTTGCGTGTCGTTTCTTCCTTCCATTCCTTCTCGCGTTTCAGGTTGTCCTTGTCACGCTTACGGATATCCTCCATGATTAAATTTATTGGCATCTGTACACAGTTTTTTCCAGCTCCAGTACCTGCCAGCAGGCAGCACATGAGGGTTGCTTCGTGCTCTACGTTGTCAATATAATTAAAGCGGGTCTTCCAGAGATGGGTAGCGAGAGGAGGAAAGATAGCATTAGCTACAGCCGCCTTATAATCCTCCGGAGTCTTCGAGATGAGCAGTTCTACCAGCTTTGGCAGCTTCTTCGGCATCGGTGGAGGGGCTGGATAATCATCGTCTTCGTTACTTTGAACATTGAGATTTGAACTTTGAACTTGGAACATTGAACTTTGAACTGTATGATTACCATAAGCCGTTGAATTCTTCACTCTTCGTTCTTCACTCTTCACTCCCAATGCCGCCTGTTCTGCGGTGGCGTTGATGCGAATCACATCACGTGAGAAAGGCTTCGAGCTGTCACCATATTTCGCATAGAAATCATGGATGAGCTGGTGGCAGTCAGGTTCCTGATAATAGCTCGGCATCTTCTCAGCCACCACCTTCATCAGCTCCTCTTCGCTCATCACTCGTGATGCTCCGGCGCTCATGATGGCAAGCAGGGAGGAATGTCTTGAACCCACGGTGTCAATATTCATTCCCTTCAGTCCCGCAGATTCCTGGAACAGGTCGAAGGCTATCAGATTCTTCTCACTGGCAGAACCTTCTTCTTGGGCTGCCAGTCCGCCAGCATTCTGAGTATCTCCAGCAGGGCTGAGATGAGAATCATCAACACGATTGCTATCACCAGGTTGGGCAGGCTGAATAGCAGAGCCAGAAGAAACAGCGTTATCGCCACTAGTGCCCGGAAATCTATTGTCTTGAACATTTTCTTTACTTTGAACATTAAGATTTGAACTTTGAACTTTATCTATCCCCGCAGATGGATTATCTTCAGGTCCCACAGATGGATTATTTTTAGGTCCCACAGATAACACAGATTCCACAGATTTTCCTGCACCCAGAACATCACCAGAATGAATCTGTGGCATCTGTGAAATCTGTGGGAAATTTTCAGGTCCCGCAGATAACACAGATTCCACAGATTTTCCTGTCCCCAGAACATCACAAGAATGAATCTGTGGCATCTGTGAAATCTGTGGGAAATTTT
>CAKPWR010000096.1 GCA_934196725.1 uncultured Prevotella sp. | reverse complement strand
GTCTTCAACTTCTGTGTAGCATCCACAGCGTTGGAAACCATCTCACGGAGGAAGATGTCATGATCTGAATATAAGAATTTCTTGATGACAGGGAAAATGTTCTCTGTCGTTACACCGATATTACCTTTCTGTGCCATAGTTATTATATCTTTAAATGTTATTATTTTATTTTTTATGTTTGCTATGGCTTATACAAATAGCGTGCCAAATTACAGCACCCTACACACCCGGATGCCAATCTGCACCGGATGTTTCTGCATATAGGTATACAGAGTCATCGGTTCGTCTATTACTTTTTTATGTATACTGCTCGCATTGAGCAGGTGGAGTCCGTCCTTGTGCCAGGAAGCCAGACCGATATGCGTGGTGTCCAATCCTTTCTTGTTGGTAACAATCACGATGATGTCACCGTCATGGATAGCCTTTCTGAATATCTGGTTATTGGCAATGGTCGACTTGGGAACATAACGGTATTTCTTCCCGTTTACGCTCTGCTCCAACTGGCGAATGCCAGCTTTCCACTCAGGATGAGCAGAAAGCATCTTATAGCTCGATGTATGAGTAGACATCCAGTTGACATTGACGGTCTGGATGGCTGTAAAAGGTGGATTAGGAGCGATGTTTCTGACAATACCCTCCTTTTCATTATCGTCCATCCAAATGGTAAAATAATGCTGGCGCTTCACATAAGATACTTCCCCGCCTACATATCTCACGTGTTTCAAATGTTCGCAGAAGGAGGCAAAGGAGGTTTCATGCTTCTGGGCGCACATCGTCAGGGCAGTCAGCATCTCTACATAGGTGGTACAGTCGAGTTCACGTGTATTCACGATGAGAACCTCTTCCTTTGTCCTATCCAAGGTACCTCCAACGTATGGAATCCCCACAAACTGCTTGCCAAACCACAGCATCCAGTTGGCAGGTTTCGTCTTCAAGGCTTTTGCCTGCTTCAACAAGTTGACGATACGAATACTGTCCTGGCGCTGATACCCAACACCACTCTTTGCCATAGATGGCATCAACGACAAGACAGCCAAAACTAAAACAGATATTCTCTTTAGAATTTTCATCTTCCTACAGTTTTAATGATTACGTTTTCTTCCAAAATTAACTCCGAAATACAGATTGACCGAACCGAAGGAATTATTGGTAGAAAACTGAGATTTTCTATAATTATAAGAATGGATAATGGTACTCATGCCCGCATACCATCGGGTATTGTTCCATACTACTCCAAATCTTCCTATACCATCCAGATTGACATTCCTGAAACGGAAGTTCTTGATGTCGAAATGTTCACTTTCGGTATCCGAGGTAGACTGGTTGTAGGCAAGCCCCACCGAGAGCGAGGCATTGAAAAGCCAATTCTTGGCGAACACCCAGTTATAAGCATAGCCACAACTTACATTGATATCACTATACTTCACCTGCGAAAACATCAGGCTACTGTCTATCTTAGCCTGCTCTTCGGGAGGAACGCCCTGGTTCAAACGCTCATCTACGAGCTGGGTGAGCTTGTCCCAATCCACTTCCAGTTTATGTTGGGTATATCCGATGCCAAGGAGCATGGAACCTGCACTTCTGCGCTGCACGGTACTCTGCGCATAAGCAGCTGGATAAGAGAATCTTCGATGATTAAAGATGTAGTAAAGGTTGAGTCCCTTGATACTCGATTTAAATCCCCCGAAAGGCGCCTTTCTCATCGCATCACAGTTGATATGTTCTCCCAGATTCATGCGCCTTACATGATAATCATTACCCGTCTGACGCCAGAAGAGATCAACACCCAGCAGACTGCTGTAGAGACTCAAGTCAAACTCTTTCTTATTGGTATGACTGTCCTTGGCATTGATATGTTTCAAGTCGAAAGTATAACCCAGGAATACCCATCGCCATCCCAGATACGGACCTAATCGCCAGGAAGGGTCAGGGGCAAAGGTAATGCTCTGTCCCTCCTTGTTGCGCAAGGTATAAATCTCGTAGGTATTCGTATTCTGCAGCATTACCGTATAGTTGTAATGCTGGTCTTCGATATAGGAAGAATCGGTGGTATTGAATTCCCGGAAAAAGCGGGTAAAGACATTGCCCACCTGATGAAAGAAAGTCCGCTTATGACGGGCTCTTGTCAGGCTATCCGTGGAGTTGTGCTTAAACATGGTAGAATTGAAAAGATGGCGTACAAAAAGTGTATCAGCTACCTCTGCCCTCTTTTCCTTGCCTTTTGCAGACAAAGATTCCTCTTCTGCTGCCCCTACAGGCAGCAGAAAAAAGGTTATCATCATCCACAAAAAACATTTTTTTCTCATACAGAGACTTTTTTATTTTAAGTCTAATTCTTCCACAAAACACGGTCTAACACCCAGTTAACCGGTGTAGCCGAGATACTCGTACAGTCGCAATGCCCGATGCCCTGCAAATGCTCTATGACATGCTTGATCATCGGCAACTGCACATAGGAAGGATTTGGTACGGTAATACTCTGCTTTCCTTCACTGGTGATGAGAACAATTGGTTCGTATGTAAATACCGAAAAAGACAAGGAACCTTTATCACCGATAATCTCGATACGGTCTTCCTTTGCACTTTCGTGTCCCACAAAGCACCAGCTACCACTACCCGTAACCCCATTTTCGAAGAAGAAACAAGCCGAAACGGTATCCTCAGCCTTGTAGAGATGAGCACGATTGGCAGGATAACCATGTGCACGAGTAATAACACCGAAAATATTCTGCAACAAATCAATCTGGTGTGGGGCCAAATCATAGAAATAACCTCCACCTGCAATATCCGGCTGCAATCTCCAAGGCAATTCCTTTTCGTTTTTATAGTCAAGGTCACGAGGAGGCACAGAGAACCTTATCTGAACATTGATTACCTTACCGATAGTACCGTTTTCTATGATCTCCTTCACTTTCTGGAAATAAGGAAGATAACGACGATAATATGCCACAAAGCAAGGAACACCGGTCTGCTCACTGATACGGTTGATACGGATACAGTCGTTATAGCTTGCTGCCAATGGCTTTTCTATATAAACAGGCTTGCCTGCACGCATCGCCATAATGGCAAAGGTGGCATGAGACGATGGTGGCGTAGCGATATAGATGGCATTCACATCAGGGTCGTCTATCAATTCCTGGGCATCCGTATACCATTTACGGATATGATGACGCTCAGCATAACTACGAGCCTTGTTCTCGCTACGGCTCATCACAGCCACGACCTGCGAACCTTCCACCTCATTGAAGGCCGGTCCGCTCTTCTTTTCGGTTACTTCTCCGCAGCCGATAAATCCCCAATTGATCTGTTTCATACGTTTCGATGATTTTTATTCTCCAGCAAGCGACTTGTTGATCTCGTCAATATAATCGAGTACTTCGTCGCGTCCCATCTTTTTCTCACTACTAGTAATGAAGTAAGGAGGAAGCTCTTCCCAGCGATCTTCCAATGCATGCATCCATTTCTCGGCATTCATACGAGCCTTTACCGGTCCCAGCTTGTCAGCCTTGGTGAAAACGATACAGAATGGCACATTGCTTTCGCCCAACCAGTCTACGAATTCACGGTCAATCTTCTGCTGGTCATGGCGCACGTCGATAAGAACAAAAACGTTTGCCAACTGAGGACGCTGAAGGATATAACTGCTGATCATCTGCTCCAACTGCTTCTGAACAGTCTTGGAACGCTTAGCAAATCCATAGCCGGGAAGGTCTACAAGATACCATTCATTATTGATAATGAAGTGATTGATAAGCAACGTCTTACCCGGTGTGGCTGAAGTTTTTGCTAAACCTTTATGATTGCAAAGCATATTGATAAGACTAGACTTACCCACATTGCTTCGACCGATAAAGGCATACTCCGCCTTATTATCCTTAGGACACATGCTCACTCGTGGAGCAGATATTGTAAATTCTGATTTCTTAATTTCCATCGTTATGTTTTCTATTATTATGTTAATCACTAAATGTCAGCAAACGAACTAATCATAAAGTTCAATGTTCAAACCTCAAAGTCTAATGTTCAATGTCTAGAGCATCTCTGACAATTCCAGCCATCTCATTTCCTTCTCATCAAGTTCATCCTTGATTTCCGGCAGTCGCTTGCTCTTTTCCGTCAGTTCATCTACCGAAAGCGTTCCACTGCACAAAGCTTCCTCCAACTTCTTCTGCTCTTCGGTGAGCTTATCTATTTCCTGGGTCAGCTGTTCATATTCACGCTTCTCCTTGTAGCTCATCTTGCGCCTGTTCTCAAAGTTGGCGTCCCGCTTGGCTGTGCCGGCGCCATCATTTACTGCAGCATTACTGCTGGCAGTTTTAGCAGCAGCCGCAGCTTTCTCTGCCTCATCCTTCTCCTGCAATCGGCTCCAGTCACGGTATTGCGTATAGTTGCCAGGGAAATCCTGTATCTCGCCCTCGCCCTTGAACACCAGAAGATGATCTACTACCTTGTCCATGAAATAGCGGTCGTGACTTACTACGATAACGCAACCGGCGAAATCCTGCAAGTATTCCTCCAGCACCTGGAGTGTCTGGATATCAAGGTCGTTGGTAGGCTCATCGAGAACCAGGAAGTTAGGATTCCTCATCAGCACCGTACAGAGATAGAGCTTGCGCTTCTCGCCTCCACTCAACTTATATACGTAGTTGTGCTGTTCCTCTGGAGTAAAGAGGAAGAACTGCAGGAACTGCGAAGCCGTCATGTGCTTGCCATTTCCCAAGTCGATATAATCGGCAATCTCGGTAATGACATCAATCACCTTCTGGTCTTCCTTGAACTTCAATCCCTCCTGCGAGAAATAGCCGAAGCGAACCGTCTCACCGATGTCAAACTTACCGCTGTCCGGCTGAACTTCACCCAAGAGCATCTTGATGAAGGTAGACTTACCCGTTCCGTTATTACCCACGATACCCATCTTCTCGAATCGGGCAAAGTTGTAATAGAAGTTATCAAGTATCACCTTCTTCTTACCACGGTCATCGAAAGTCTTGCTTACATACTGACATTCAAATATCTTGGAACCGATGTATACGGTAGAAGCCTTCAGACGCACCTGTCGGTCTTCGATACGCTGCTTAGCCACCTTCTCCAGTTCATAGAAAGCATCTTCACGATACTTTGCCTTATGACCACGTGCCTGAGGCTGGCGGCGCATCCAGTCAAGCTCCCTGCGGTAGAGATTCTTGGAATGCTGAATTTCAGCCCGGAGATTATCCATGCGCTCCTGACGTTTCTCCAGATAGTAGGCATAATTGCCTCTATAGGTATAAATCGTCTTATCGTCAAGTTCCAGGATGGTATTGCACACCTTGTCCAGGAAGAAACGGTCGTGGGTAACCATGAAGATGGTCTTGTTTCCTCTGTTCAAGTATCCCTCCAACCATTCTATCATTTCCAGGTCAAGGTGGTTGGTTGGCTCATCGAGCATCAGGAAATCGGGCTCCTCTATCAGCACATTAGCCAGGGCAACACGTTTCTGCTGTCCTCCGCTAAGCTGTCCCATCGGCTGCTCCATATTGGTAATATGTAGCTGGGTCAGGATCTGCTTGGCACGGAGCACCTTCTCCGGGTCTCCCTCATGATTGAAACATGCATCGAGCACGCTCTCCTCTGGATCGAATTGAGGAGACTGCTCCAAATATCCTATCTTCAAATCGCGACGATAGATGATATCACCGCTTTCATGTCCTTCCTTATCCATCAGAACAGACATCAAGGTAGACTTTCCCGTGCCATTACGTGCCACGAGTCCTACCTTCTGTCCTTCGGCGATAGAGAAGGAAATCTTATCAAAAAGAACCTGCGCACCAAATCGTTTGGTGAGGTTTTGTACGTCTAAATATGGTATCTGACTAGCCATTCTGCAATTTTTTCATGCAAAGATAATGATTTTCGCTCAAAAAGTAGTATCTTTGCACCGTATTTTTAAGGAAACTTGCATATTTTATCGTATAATTGATTGTTTGCGGTAACTTTTGGGGCAGTTTTCGAAGATAAAAAGATTAGAAAATTAAAAAGACATATTAAGAATGGAATTAGCAAGTAAGTACGATCCACAAGCAGTGGAAAGTAAATGGTATCAGTACTGGCTCGACAACAAGCTTTTCAGCTCTAAGCCAGATGG
>CAKPWR010000095.1 GCA_934196725.1 uncultured Prevotella sp. | reverse complement strand
CAAGATGGTAATGGAAGAGTGGGGCGACTGATTATGTTCAAGGAGTGCCTAAGCAATGGTATCGTTCCATTTATCATAACAGATGAATTGAAGATGTTTTATTATAGAGGATTGCATGAGTGGAATCACATTAAAGGTTATCTGATGGATACTTGTCTTACTGCACAGGACTTCTATAAACGTCTGCTCGATTACTTCCAGATTAAATATCACGACTAGTCTTAGGCTAGGGATATGTATAGTATGTTATTCTCTTACTATATCTTTTGTTAAATCCGGGAATAATCTTGTTGAATTCAAGAAGAAAAAGGTGGAAATGCTTGGCGTTTCCACCTTATTTTATTAAATTTGCAACAAGTTTTTGAAGAAATGCTGTAACTTCTGAGTACTGCATGAACCTGATGAAACGACTAACAGAACAGAAAAGTAATAACTAAATAAACGACAAAATGATGAACTACAAGAAATTGGCTCTTACCGTTGCGGCTGGAGCGATGGCAACAACAATGATGGCGCAATCAGCACCTCAGTTGAATGCCAACAACATCGACGAAGTTATCAAGGCGATGACCTTGGAAGAGAAAGCCCAAATCTTAGTGGGCGGTGGTAACGATGGATTTGTGGGCAGTGGCGCTATGCTCGGACATCAGAAGAAGTTCGTGCCAGGTGCTGCGGGTACTACTGTAGCAATCCCTCGCCTCGGCATTCCTACTACCGTACAGTGTGATGGTCCTGCCGGTGTTCATATCGATGCCCATCGCGAAGGTGACAGCCGTAGCTATTTTGCTACCGGTTTCCCTATCGGAACCTGTCTGGCTTCTACCTGGAACACCGACCTGGTGCGCAAGGTGGGTGAGGCTATCGGTAACGAAACCCTGGAGTATGGCTGTGATGTTGTGCTCGGACCGGGTATGAACCTGCATCGCAATCCGCTCTGCGGCCGTAACTTTGAGTATTATTCTGAAGACCCAATTGTAACGGGGCTTATCGGAACCGCCTTTGTACAGGGTGTACAGAGTCAAGGCGTGGGCGTGAGTGCCAAGCACTTTGCCGTGAACTCTCAGGAAACTGACCGTACCAAGGTGGATGAGCGATTGAGCCAGCGTGCTCTCCGTGAGTTGTATCTGAAGGGTTTCGAGATGATGGTTCGCAAGAGCAATCCTTGGACTATCATGTCTGCCTATAATAAGATCAACGGTGTTTATGCCCAGGGCAACAAGGGACTCTTGACAGATATTCTCCGCAACGACTGGGGATATAAGGGAATTGTGGAGACCGACTGGATTGGTAAGCGTGACGACCTTCCGCTGGAACAGGAAGTTGAGGCTGGCAACGACTTGATGATGCCGGGTTATCCAGCACAGGTGCAGGATATTGTTAATGCTGTAAAGAATGGCAAGTTGGATATCAAGGATGTGGACCGCAATGTTCGCCGTATGCTCGAATATATTGTGAAGACTCCTCGATTCAAGGGATATAAATATAGTGGTGAGCCAGACTTGAAGGCTCATGCAGCCATCACCCGTCAGAGTTCTACCGAGGGTATGGTGCTCCTGAAGAATGATGCCGCTCTTCCTATCCAGGGCTTGAAGACCGTGGCACTCTTCGGTGTCAACTCTTACGACTTCATGTCGGGTGGTCTCGGTAGTGGAGCCGTAAATGTAGGCTATTCTGTGGATATGGTTACCGGTTTGAAGAACATCGGCGTGGCAACTACTCCTCAGCTTACAGAAATCTATCAGAATTATGTGAAGTATGCCAAGGCTAAGTTGAAGGCAGACAAGAATCCGATGATGTGGTTCCTGGATCAGGGTCAGCCTAAGCTCGATGAAATCGAGATTACTGAGCGCTGTGTAGCTGGCGAGGAGCCAAAGGCAGATGCTGCCATCATCACCATCGGCCGTCAGGCAGGTGAGGGAATGGATCGCCAGATCAATGGTGAGTTCAACCTCAGTCAGATAGAGCAGGATATGATTTTCCGTGTATCTGATGCTTTCCATGCCAAGGGCAAGAAGGTGATTGTCATCATCAACTCTGGTTCTGTGATGGAGACAGCCAGTTGGAGAGACCGTGTGGATGCTATTCTCGTAGCTTGGCAGCCAGGTATCGAGGGTGGTAACTCTGTTGCTGATATCCTGACCGGTAAGGTGAATCCATCGGGTAAGTTGACCATGACCTGGCCTATCGCTGCTACCGATCATCCATCTACTGCCAACTTCGCCAAGGATTACGATATGTACACCTACAAGAATCTGCTGGATTGGAGCAAGGGTAACATCAAGGGTTACGATTATAGCAACCACGAGGAGGATATCTACGTAGGTTATCGCTACTTTGATACCTTCAAGAAGAATGTGGCTTATCCATTCGGTTATGGTTTGAGCTATACTACCTTCGAGTTTGGCAAGCCATCTGTCAAGGCAAAAGGCAACAACATCGAGGTTAGCGTAACCATCAAGAATACTGGTAAGGTTGCCGGCAAGGAAGTTGCTGAGGTTTATGTCACCGCTCCTAAGGGTGCTTACGAGAAGCCAGCCAAGGAACTCAAGACCTTCGGCAAGACCAAGTTGCTGAAGCCAGGTGAGAGCCAGACATTGAAGATGACACTCGAGAAGCGCGATCTCGCCAGCTTCGATGAGGCTAACAGCCAGTGGAAGGTAGATGCTGGTAACTATCTCTTCAAGGTAGGTAGCGATGTGGAGAACATCAAGGGTACTGCTACTTTGAAGGTGGCTGAATATACCGAGAAGACAAGCAATGCCTGTGCTCCTAAGGTTCAGTTGAACTATCTGAAGCAGAAATAGGTAATGTTTTCCCGAAAGTAACGATAATGTGTTAATAAGAAAGCCTATCACTTGATTGATTGTCAAGTGATAGGCTTTTTACTAATTAGGAATCTCCGTTCCATTAACGACTAAGTTTACTTTGGCGTTGGATGGTATTTTCGGTTTAACCTTGATAAAGTAACATAAAGGTAACGCCATTTCAACGTGATTGCCGCATTCACAGTAAACAGTAATATTATTGTTGTCCTCTGTATATTCTATTTTCTGAGGTTTGATGCTTGTATAATAACAATATGAAATTATACTATAATTTGAAAAGTCGCCTTCAAGTTCCTTGTTTAGGGTACTTTCCCAGGTGACCAGGTATTGTTGTATGTAATTCTTTAACTCTTCCTTGCTGTTAATAACAGTTTCTGGTAGATTTAAATCATTGTGGGTCGTTTCGTACACCCCTGTAATTCTGTAATCTTCTTCATCACTGCTACAACTTGTCAGACAAAAAATGGCAATGATTGCGAAAAGTGTGGATAATGTTCGTTTCATATGCTTTGTTATTTAAAAATTACTGCAAATATATCATTTATTTCATAAGAATGTATCTTTTGGAGATGTTTTTTAAGGAAAATTATATTTTAATAAAGGATAAGTAATTATGAGATAGATAGTATAAATACAAAAAACTCCCGTCTCTTTTCTGAGATGGGAGTTCTTGTTTAAAAGGAGTACTGGGCGGAAATCATCAGTTCGCGAGGGCGAAGATGATAGCTGTCGGTCAATGTACTGATGCCGCTATAGATGGTTTCCATATAGTTCTTCTTATTGAATAGGTTTCGGAGTTCTGCAGAAAGGCGGAGCTTTTTCATTCTCCATACTGCCGATGCATCGCCAAGGAGGGTGTTAAGGTGCTTGCCCTCTTGCAGCTCATTGCGATAATGTACAAGCGAGAAGGAGAGGTCCACATGGTTGATGGTTGCGGTGGCAGATACGCTTTGACGCCAATTAAATAACGATGACTTCGCTATTTTCTGGCGTTTCGAGTTGTAAAAGGAGAATTCTCCTTCATAACTAAAGGCACACCAGGACGGCGAGAAGTCGATGCTGGGCTTCACTGTATAGTTGTCGGCGGTGTAGCTGATGGCATTGCCGCTGCTGTATTGCTCGCCCTTACTGTAGTTGTAACTGCCTTCCAAGCGGGTTTTCAGATGCAGGTCGTAGAAGCCCTTCGATATGTAGAGCGAACCTCCGATGTTATCGCCCTCGCTGTCCTGCTTATATAATGAGGTATAGTATTTGCCATCTTCGATGCGTAGGTCGGATGCCATGTTCATCCAGTTTTTGCTGGCATTGACCGATGCGCTGAAGAAGATTTCCTTAATCGGGCGCTTGTAGTCGTAACTCAATTTGCCATAAAGAGAGCGGGTTATCGGAATGATGTCGCTCGAAGTGTACCAAGAGCGATAACTTTTGCGATATTGCTTTATGGCGTAGTTGGTGGCATTGCCTGTTCCTGTACTGTATCCTGTGTAGATAGTCAACTCTCTACGGAAATCCAATTTCTTATATAAGTAAAGGTAGGGTGATATGGTAAGTAGAGTTTTCTGTGGATAGGTGAAGCGTTCCCACATGAAATCGGGAGAGAACGACATACGGAACGTCTCGGTCTTGTATTGCCAGTAAGGGGTGAACTTCCCTGTGATGTTAAGGCTGTTTTGACCGATTTCATCGTGACTGTTTTCGATGAATCCGTTGTTTTTGCCGATTTCATCGCTTCTTTTCTGATATTTCGCATAGATGTTGTTGAGGTCGATACTCATTCTATATTCCTGTGTCCAGTGGAAGCGATTCCTCATCCACTGTAAGGCGTGGGCTGTGTGCCAAAGGTTGGTGCGGATGCGATTGCGTTCGTCGTTAACGTAGAGGTCCGCCACACCATGGTGATAGTCGGCAGTGCTACGCCAAGAGAGTTGACTTTTCTTGAAGACGAAGAGGCGGTAGATACTTGCCGAGAGGTCGAGCTTTGGGATGCGGACACGTTGGGTAAGCGTGTCGTTGATGTTTGACAAACCATCGTTTTGTGCTGCGCTGAGGCTGATGCTCTCGTTGCCATAATGCTCAGCCTTGTTTACCTTGTTCTCCCATTGCAGATTGAAGGCATCGCTGATCATCGTCTTGTGGTTGTGCTCCGTGGTAACTGTGGGAGCTTCGCCGCCGAGGTCGTAGATACTCATGTTCTCTCGCTCTTGTCGGGTTACCGTACGAAGATAGTTGGCTTCTATGCGAGTCTCTGCATCGTCCTTGTTCTTCTTGATATGGTTGATGGAGTATTTTTGCGAGGTGTTGAAGCGCAGGCGTTCTTCGTCAATAGGAGCGTCAAGCGATGGTACTGATATCCATGATGGAAGGGAGGCAGGAGCCAGACGATTGCTGTAAGATGCGAGTTGGTTAAGTGCATAGCCGAGATTTTTACCTGTTCTGTCGTATTCTGCATCATACATCATCTGTTTCTTCTTGCCAATTTGCATGATATTGATGCTTCCGCCTACGTGGGACGGATGCCCCACGAGCATGTAAGGCTTGAGGGTTGGCATCAGTTTGTCGCGGGCACTGTCTTTAAGGGCGATGTTCATCGCCACATTATCTGTAAAGGTCTTGTTCTGGAGCGCCTTGATAGGCTGGTCATGCTCGATGATTTCGGCCTTTTTCACATCTTTTGCCTTGATGTTCTCTTCCAGCTGGTTGTATTTGCCACCAGTCAGGTCAAGTCCTTCCACGGTGAATCTATTGATAGGTTTGCCATTGTAGTTGATACGGCCATTCTTCTCTATATCCACGCCTGGCAGCTTCTTCAGTACATCTTTCAGGGAGTTATCTCGTTCGTTGGCAAAGCGGGTGAGATCGAAAGAAATGGTGTCTCGCCCCGTGATGCGAGAACCTTTAACCTGCACTTCTTTTAGCATGAATGCTGTGGAAGCCATACTGATGACGGTTTCTTTTCCCGATGAAATCGATGTTTTTGTTTTTTTATACCCCATAAACGTGGCTTGCAGCTTGTCGTTGGCTTGCTTTTCGGTGGTAGGGAACACGAAGGTTCCGTCCTCCTTTGTTCTTGTAAACTTCAAAGGTTTGCCATTGCGGAGCAGCGTGATGGAGACGTTGGCTAGACGGTTATGGGTCAATGAATCTTCTACATACCCATGAATCCCGGTAGCTGTGTTGTCGTCATCGAGTAAGATAGGAGTATTTCTCTTGCCTTGCATCGCCATTGGGATGCAGAGCAAGAGAAAGAAAGTGATGTAACCGATAAATATTTTCTTCATTTATTATTGTAGTTCAATCGGATTGAAGACATTCTTCTTATTCATGAATTTCTTCATGTCAATTGGGTTGCCCTTTTCGTCCTGTAT
>CAKPWR010000094.1 GCA_934196725.1 uncultured Prevotella sp. | reverse complement strand
ATTAACGGAATACAGGACGTGCTCTACAAGAAGAACCAGAAGGTGATGATTGCCGAGAGCGATGAGAAGCCGGAGCGTGAATTGGAGAACCTGAAGATGATGGAGCAGTTTATGGTGGATGGACTGATTGTGAGCCTCTGCAGCTACCGCAAGAACATCGAAATGTATCAGCAGTTGGCAGCCGAAGGTATGGCGATAGTCTTCTACGACCGTATTCCATACGGATTGAAAATGCCGCAGGTGCTGGTGGATGATAATGTAGATTCCTATTTCATGGTGGAGCATCTGATTCGTCTGGGCAGGAAGCGCATCGCCTATCTGCAGGGGCCCGATGACATTTACAATGCCTATCAGCGAGGAATGGGTTATCGCCAGGCGATGGAGAAATTCCATCTCTTCGATCCAGAGCTAATCGTGAAAACGGGAATGACCTTCAAGGATGGAGCCGACGCCATCGACCGCCTTATATATAATAATGTGGAGTTTGATGCCATCTTTGCCTTCACCGACACTTTGGCGATAGGTGCGCAGAATCGACTCCGTGCTTTGGGCAGACGAGTGCCGGAAGATGTTTTTGTGGCTGGCTTTTCGGGTACGGAACTATCTACCATCGTTTCTCCGCAGATTACTACCATGGAACCTCCGCTGGAGGAGATGGGCAGAAAAGCGGCAGAACTGGTAATGGAGAAAATCAATAATCCGGAGATGGAGGATAGGCAGGTGGTGCTGAAGACCACGATGAGATGCCGGGAATCTACGGGAGAGTAATCAAACTTCGTGGTTCCCGGAAATCGCCAGAAAGTGGTTCCCGGAAATTACTGAAAGTATTTAAAACGTTTGCAGAAATTGGGAACGTTTGCGGGAACGTTTGCAAGTTTTTTTCGAAAAAAATATCTTTTTATCTCGAAAAATCGAACTATCTTTGCCAACGAAAACG
Organism: uncultured Prevotella sp.; assembly: GCA_934196725.1. GTDB lineage: Bacteria > Bacteroidota > Bacteroidia > Bacteroidales > Bacteroidaceae > Prevotella. Next base: position 5,771 of record CAKPWR010000094.1, on the reverse strand, counting down.
AGAGACAAGCTCGCTGAAGAGACATCTTGGACGGCTTGCTTTCGTAAAGAGTAAACAATTAATAATAACAGCTAACAATACAAGAATTATGGCAAATTTAGTGAATGCAAACGCAGCAAATGCAGCTCAGGTAGTGAATGGTTATGCTTATAACCGCAGTTTGGTAAAGGCAGGTATCCTGCACTTCGGAGTAGGTAATTTCCACCGTGCTCACTTGGAGTTTATGACCAGCAAGCTTCTCGAGAACAATACCCAGCAGAACTGGGGTATCTGTGGAGCAATGATTCTCCCAGGCGATGAACGCCTCTACCATGCCCTGAAAAAGCAGGACGGTGAATACACCCTTACCGTATGTGGACGCGATGACAGCATCCAGGTTTATCAGTTGGGTGCGCTCGTTGAACTCTATTGGGGCATTGAGGAGCAGGAGCAGATCTTGAACAAGATTGCGTCTAAGGATATCAAGATCATCACCCTCACCATCACCGAGGGCGGATACAACATCTCTCGTCAGAGCGGCGAATTCATGCTCGACAATGCACAGGTGGCTCACGATATCGAGAATCCTGCCAAGCCGGTTACAGCCTTCGGATATGTTGCCGAGGGATTGCGCCGCCGCAAGGCAGCAGGCAATGGTCCTATCACCATCCTCTCATGCGATAATCTGCAGCACAATGGCAATACTGCCCGCAAGGCGTTCATGACTTTCATCGAGGCTCAGGACAAGGAACTCGCTGTCTGGATGGAGGAGAACGTTACCTTCCCTAATTCAATGGTTGACCGTATTACTCCAGCTACCCGTCCTGCTGATATCGAGCGTCTGAATGCTCAGAATGGCACTTGCGATGAGGCTCCTGTATATTGCGAGGACTTCATCCAGTGGGTAGTAGAGGATAACTTTGCAGCCGGTCGTCCTGCTTGGGAAACCGTGGGTGCTCAGATGACCGACGATGTGACTGCCTTCGAGAATATGAAGCTTTCTCTCTTGAATGCTTCTCATACATTGCTCTCTTATCCATCTTTCCTCGGCGGTTACCGCAAGGTAGATGCAGCCATGCACGATGAGAGAATCCGTAAGTTTGTTCGTGCCTTCATGGACGAAGACATCACTCCTTATGTACCAGCTCCAAAGGATACTGATCTCGAGGAATACAAGCAGTGCCTGGTAGAGCGTTTCGGCAACCGTATGGTCAGCGACCAGGTGGCTCGTCTCTGCTTCGATGGTGCCAGCAAGTTCCCTGTTTACGTGATGCCGAACCTGGAGAAGATGATTGCTGATGATGCTTCTGGCAAGCGTCAGGATGTAGAGTTCAAGCGTGTGGCTTATCTCTTTGCTGCTTACCGTCATTATCTGAAGTATCAGGTAGATGACAACGGTGATGCTTTCGAGGTAGCTGATCCATGGCTCACCGTTGATGACCATAAGGCTATCGAAAGCGATAATGCACTCGATTTTCTCGGTATCTCAGCCTTTACAAGCACCAATCTCAAGGCTGCTTCTCATTTCGTAGAGCTTTACCTGAAGATGGTGGAAGACATCAAGGCAAAGGGTGCCATGAAGGTTTTGGAAGAAGAAATTCTGTAATATAGAGAATAATTTTTGGGAATAAAAGTCAGGTGTTTTAATGGATTGCAAAATCTGTCGAAACACCTGACGATAGCTTAACTTTCTCTAATATAAACCTAGACGATTATGAAACAATCGATAACGCTCAGGAGTGCAGGACCATTCCTACTCTTGACATTCATATATTTTATAGTGGGCTTCCTTACCACCGTCAACGGTCAGTGTCAGGGTCCTTTGAAGATAGCTTTCCTCTCGGAGGTTACCACCACCAGGAATTCCCTGGCAACGCTCATCTCCTTCGCCTTCTTCCTGGGCTATCTGCTCAATAGTGCGAAGACGGGGCGATTGCTGGATAAAATTGGCTATAAGAAGACGCTCGTCCGTTCGATGATAGTGATGGTGCTGGGACTTGCCTTCTATCTCGCTTCGGCGCTGATTGCCGAATATTGGGGTGGGGCAGGTGTGCATCTCTCTGAGGATTTCGTACCGTTCGGATATTTCGTTTTCCTTTTCGGTTCTTATCTGATGGGTACGGCTGCGGCAATGCTTCAGGTGGTTATCAATCCTTACATTGCTGCCTATCCTTTGCCAGGAACCCAACCGGTGCAGCGTATGAACTTCACCTGTGCGGTGAATTCTTTCGGAACAACCATCGCTCCTTTCTTCGTAACGGGCGTGATGTTTGCAGGTGTGTCTCTGGATAGTGTTTCTGCCGATCAGCTCACCATTCCTTTTCTGGTGATGATGCTCATCATCGCCTTTACCACATGGAGCACTTCCAAGGCGAATCTCCCTGATATTGAGGGAACAAGAGAGGAAACTCCGGATGTAGAGACGAAGACTTCAGCAGCTGATTCCAAGAATGCGAAGAAGCGCAGCATCTGGTCGTTCCGCCATTTGAAGTATGGTGTGATTACCATCTTCTTCTATGTGGGAACCGAGGTGGGAATCGGCAACAATATGAATCTCCATGCGATGGATCTGATGGGTCATGGTTACAATCTTTCGCCAGCCCTTCTTGCCACGCTCTATTGGGGTGGATTCATGATAGGCAGAATGGTTTCTGCCGGTTTGAAGAACGTGGCGCCTCGCCCTATGCTTATCACCGTTACGGTGGCTGCCATTGCATTGATGTCTGTTTCCATGTTTACAGAGAATCTCTGGCTGATGGCGGCTGTGGGATTGTTCCATAGTGTGATGTGGAGTTGCATCTTCACCTTGGCAGTTGATGGCTTGAAGGAATATACTTCCAAGGCTTCAGGTGTGTTTATGATGGGTGTTTTCGGTGGTGCAGTCTTCCCTGTTCTTCAGGGTTTGCTTGCCGATTATATCGGTTCATGGCAGTTCACCTGGCTCGTTCCTCTCTTCTGCGAGTTCGTCATCCTCTGGTACGGACTTGTGGGCTACAAGAAGCAGGAAGCATAAAAGATATCAGTAAGACATAAATAAGAAGGGTATAAAAAACTCGGGATGTTTCTCAATTAGAAGCATCCCGAGTTTTTTATGAGCGTATTTGTCTGAATCTATCAGCTTAATACCAATGCTTACCAGGCTTGTATTTCTTGGTGCTGTGGTTCAGACGATAAACCACGCATGCCATCATATAGGATGGAATCACATTGGTGCTCTTACTGCTGATGTAGCTACTGTTCTGCGTATATTCCACATGCTTCAGCTGCTTGAGAATATCAAAGCCTTCCAGCACCACCATCAGCTTATTGTTCAGGAATGTGCGAACCAGGCGGGCATCCCATACGAAATCGTTGGTATTCAACTCCTTGGTGGTATATTTTCTGCGCGTATAGAGATTGAAGTTGTTCGCCAGATCCAAATTCCATGGCAGATGGAGATGAGACAGCAGACCGAACTCCCAGTCGATAGGATGAGAGATGGTTCCATTGCTGTTGGTATAGGACTGGCGGAATCGGGAGCGGAGGGTGAATACCTGTTCGCCCGTCTTCCATTTCAATCTCAGGTCGTCGTCGATGCTGCGCACGGTGGCCTTCTTCTTCAGAGTCGAGAGGATATCTTCGTTCTTGGTCTCCTCCAGACTCACCTTTTGCTGGATTCCATACGTTACGTCGTTGTGCAAGAACAGGTTAGAGCCCGATGTGAGCGGCATTCCGAGAATCCATCTCATCTTCGTACTGTTGTTGCCGTTGGCGTTATCGTAGGTATAAAGCTTTCTACCCGACGGACGGTCGTAAGAGAGCTTGTTTACGATGGCGTTGTAGGTGTTTTCTCTGATTACCTGCATCTTCAGCTCGTAGCGCATGTCCTTGCTCAGATAGGAGTAAGTAAGTCTTCTGTTCAGCAGCCACTGCGCCTTCAGGTTGCTGTTACCGCGATAGTAATTCTGTGCATCGGTGGTGATGGTTACCTCTTCCGTCTGCTCAATCTCCGGTCTTGTGGATGTACTCTGGAAAAGGAGCGTCAGCTTGTGGCGCAAATTGTTGCTGCGCCATTGCAGATAGGTATTCTTCATGTCAAACGCCCAATAACGGTCGGTATGGGTGCGGTCGAAATCGCTCCTCGTATAGGTGCGGTTGATGCTGTGAAGTCCTATCGGCAGGAAGAGATTCGCATTCCATACACCCAGCGAATTGATGTATCCCCATTGCAGCTTGTAGGTGAACTCATGATAGTTGTCGTTCTCCCGCTGCTGGTAACTGTTGTTGCCATTCTGGGTTCCTGTTTCTGCCATTTCCTCGTGCTGACTGCTGTGCTTATACTGATATTGCACGGTAGAGAGGGTGCGGGGAGTGAGCCAGAGATAGCTGAACTTGGCGTAATACTCGGTGTAGTCGATAGGGCGGGTGAAGAGACGCTGACTATTATAATAGGTGGAGTCGATGGAAACATCGTAGTAATTTACGGTCTGCTCCGTGCGCTTGTCTTCCCTTCCGCCTTTGTTGGTGCCGCCGATATCTGCTTTCAGCTGCTTGCGCTTGTTGTCAAACTTGATGCTGGCGGAGGCAGAAATGCCTGCCGTATAGCTGTGGCTTTGGGTGGAAGCTATGTTCCGGCTGTCATTGATGAGTAATGCTGCCGATGTATCAGACTTCGAATCTTCTGATTTTCCATACTCCGAACCTTCTGATTTCCCTGTTTCCGAAGCATCCGGTAATCTCGATTCCGAAGCATCTGTCGTGGTGACATTATCGCCGGAATTATACTGGAATTTCGGCTTGACATGCACATCTACAGCCCCCAGCATGGTATGAAAATCGTGATAGGTATCGATTTTCATCTTCTTGTTCTCGCCATAGGCGTGAGAGGTCTGTGCCGTATTTCCCGATTCTATGAAGTTGATCTTGTTGATGTCGGTCACGCTTTCCGTGTTGGTACGGCTGAATGTCAGGTAACCGGTAGCATCCCATTTCTTCTCTTTCTTTCGGTAGTCGAAGCCTCCGGTCTGCGTGGTGCGCTGGTTCTTTGCAGCTTCTGCAGGTGTCCATTCCGTTTCCTGTCCCGGCTGTCGTGAGTCGTTGATGTCATTCACGTTTCCATACACGGTCATTCGGAGTTTCTTGTCATCAATCATGGCAAATACCTTTTCCGAATATCGGTTGTCCGGACCGAGTGCAGCCGAGAATTCTGCCCACCATTTCTTCTTGTACTCCTTCTTCAGTTTGATAGACATACGCTTACCCTGATCGTAGTCGTAGAACTTGACGTACTGGATGGCGTAGGCAGGAATACGTGAAGTGATGCTGGAGATGCTGTTCTTGAAGAAAGACTTGGTTTCCACCGTCATTTCCTTGATGGTGATTCCATCCATCTCTACATTGCCGCTACTGTAGTAGGTTATCCCGGGGAGCTTGCGCAAGAGGCGGTCGAGGTTGGCTCCTTCTGGAAGTACGAAGTCGCTGGCATTGAATGTCAGGGTGTCGCCCTTGGCATTGTTCTTCTTAATCTCATCCTCGTCCTGGGCGTGGGCGGGTAGGGCAAAGGTCAGCGCAGCGATTGCTGCGAGGCCGATGAGCCCTCGTCTTTTCATTTTTTGATTCATCTGTTTTTTTCGATTAGTCTTATATCGTTGATATGTTACTTTCTGAATACGTCGCTTTCTAAGCTTTCGCTTAATGGAGTGCAAAGTTACTGTTTTTTATTGGATTATCCTATATCAATACTGCGTTAAATTAATATTTAATCGTCTGTAAATCAATAACTTATATTAAGAAATGCTTATGAAAACTTAACT
>CAKPWR010000093.1 GCA_934196725.1 uncultured Prevotella sp. | reverse complement strand
TGGTACCACCAGGAATCGAACCGGGGACACAAGGATTTTCAGTCCTTTGCTCTACCAACTGAGCTATGGCACCAACTATGAATAACAAACGATTTCTCATTTGCGGGTGCAAAGGTACACATTTTTTTTGGTTCCAACAAATTTTTTCAAGAAAATCTTTCCCAAAAGTGAAAAAAAATGCATTTTTGTTTTGTTGTATCCCATTTTTCATGTATCTTTGCATCGCCATTCGGTAAAAAGCAGTAAAATCGGCATCGGGATTTAGCGCAGTTGGTAGCGCACGTCGTTCGGGACGATGAGGTCGCTGGTTCGAGTCCAGTAATCCCGACCTATAGACATAAGCAGAATGGCGTATGAAATTAAGAGATATTTTTTACCTGCAACGGAATGATCGCGATGCCTTACTGGCGATCATGATAGCTATGACTGTTTTAATGGGACTCATTTTTCTTTTCAATAGGGAACCATCAGAAACAGCCCAGAAAGAAAACGACTCTATTCAAACTTCCCGAATAGAACATGCCACTAGGCAGAATCCTGTATATTATAAAGAAGGATACCAAATCAAAGAAGCTTTTCCATTCGATCCGAATACAGCAGATTCGGTCCAGTTCAAACGGCTTGGTCTGCAAGCTTGGCAGATAAGAAGTATTCTTCATTATCGTGCCAAAGGAGGTGTATATAGTAGGCCTTCCGATTTTGCACGTGTCTATGGTATGACGAAAAGACAATACGAGGCTTTGGCACCATTCATAAGAATAGCAGATGACTACAAGCCAGCTTCCGATTTTTACGGAAACGAGCCATACCGTCAGCAGAAACGATACAACAGAACTGATATAACTGCAACCACCCGTTCTACAACACCGGAAAACGAAAAAGTATACAGTTATCCACACAAGTTGAACCCAGGACAACACATTCATATAAATACAGCCGATACTACCGAACTGCAGAAGATACCGGGAATTGGCAGTTATTATGCCAAAATGATTATAAGATACAGAGACCGTCTAGGTGGATTCGCTGCTGCCGAACAGTTGAACGAAATAGATGGCATTCCAGAATCCGCCTTGGCGTTTATCCACATAGATGCCAACCATATCCATAAGCTTGACATCAACAAGCTCAACCTCAACCAGCTACGCAAACATCCATATCTCAACTTCTACCAAGCCAAGGAAATCTGTGACTACCGCCGACAGAGAGGTCCAATAAAAAGTCTGGAAGAGCTGAAACTATTGAAGGATTTTCCACCAGACGAGATAGAAAGACTTACGCCTTATATCTCTTTCTAACAGAATATCTCACTTTAAAACTGTATGTCTCTTTCCCAAAAACAAAAAGCCAAATGCTCTATGATTGATAGCGCATTTGGCTTTATATATATAAATAGGTATCAGATAACACCAAACTGATGCAAGAAGATGAGCAGAATGCAGATTGGACTGACGAAACGAATCATAAAGAGGAATACGGGGAACAACTTACCGCTCACCGTACCCCAATTCGTAAACTCATCACGCACTATCTTTTTCGGTACATACCAGCCCAGGAACAGGCAGGTGACAATCGAAGCAAGCGGCATCAACAGCTGCGCCGTGAAATTGTCACAATTCGTAAGGAAATCCTTCCCGAAGAATCCCAATCCAGGAACTGCTCCCTGAGAAAGAGAACAGAATACGGCAATGATGCTGCAGGTAATGGTCTCTATCCACGCACCCTTGGAACGGGTTATCTTGCGCTCCTCATAAATCATCGCCGTACCAATCTCGTGCATGGAAATCGTAGAGGTCAACGCTGCCAATACCAACAAGGCATAGAACAATACTGAAATGATGTAGCTCACCACCGGCATATCACCGAACGCCTGCTGGAACACATTCGGCAAGGTGATGAAGATGAGTGACGGACCGCTATCCGGCTGCACACCTACTGAGAAGGCTGCCGGGAAAATCATCAATCCTGCCAATACCGCAATAAGCGTGTCGATAACAACTATCTGACTTGCCGATTTCAGGAGATTGGTCTGACGACTGAAGTAAGATGCGTATGTACACAGACAAGCCGTACCCAAGCTCAAAGAGAAGAAAGCCTGCCCCAAGGCTTCGAGCAACACGTTCTCATCAACCTTTGAGAAATCAGGATGAAACAGGAATTCCACGCCCTTCATTGCTCCCGGCAAAGAACAGGAAGCAACAACGATGACAACCAGCAGCACGAAAAGCAGCGGCATCAATATCTTGGAAGCCTTCTCTATTCCATTACGGACACCTCTTACCACCACTGCATGGGTAAGGAGGATAAAGCCTACAGCCCATAAGGTAGGACGAATAGGATCGGAAGCAAACGTCTGGAAATAGGTTTTCACATACTCCGGATCGCCATGCACACCACCCATGATGCTGGCATAGAGATATTGCAGACACCAGCCTGCCACCACGGCATAGAAGCCCAGGATTATCATGGAGGTGATGACACCCACCAGTCCTATAGTTCCCCAAGCCTTGTTCTTACCCAAATTACTATAAGCCCGCGCTGCATTGGAAGCCGAATGGCGACCAATAATAAACTCGCTCATCATGCCAGGCAAGCCCAACAGAATGATACAAACAAGGTAGATAAGGATGAAGGCGGCACCTCCATTCTGACCTGCCATATAAGGAAAACGCCAAACATTACCCAAACCGACAGCCGAGCCGGCTGTGGCAAGAATGACGCCCAATTTACTTCCGAAATTTCCTCTACTCTCCATTGTTTTAACGTTTAACGGTTTGTATTCAATGTATATTGATAAAACACCCAATACTACACCTTATTATATATAGCTTATCCCAACACTCCGAACTGATTCAGGAATACCAGGAAGATAAGGATAGGACACACGAACTTGATCAGGAAAAGATAGACATTGAAAACCTTTCCCTTCAGGGTTCCCCAGTTGGTGAATTCATCCTGCACCACCTTCTTCGGTACATACCATCCCAGGAACAGACAGGTAAGGAGACCTGCCGTAGGAAGGAACAGCTGCCCCGTTACGAAGTCGAACCAGTCGAACAAGGTCTTGCCATAGAACGACAACTTATCCGTAGCTCCCAGGGAGAGCGAACAGAACGCACCAATGATGGCACAAGATACCGTAACAATCATGGCACCCTTCTTTCTGTCAATCTTCAACTCCTCATAGAAGAAAGAAGTGTTCACTTCGTGGAGCGACATCAGCGATGTCAATGCAGCCACAGAAAGAAGTACATAGAACATCAAGGAGATAATCCATCCCAATACCGGCATTGATGCAAACGCCTCGTTAAAGACATTTGGCAGGGTGATGAAGATAAGCGAAGGACCACTATCCGGTGATATTCCTACCGAGAATGCCGCAGGGAAAATCATCAAGCCTGCCAGAACAGCCACCATCAAGTCGATGGCAGAAATCTGAATCGCAGATTTCAGGAGATTGGTCTGACGACTGAAATAAGATGCATAGGTACAGATGCAACCCATACCGATGCTCATGGAATAGAACGACTGTCCCAAGGCATTCAGGAATACATTTCTATCCACTTTTCCGAAATCAGGCTTCAACAGGAATTCTATTCCCTTTCCGGCATCCGGCAACAGGCAGGAAGCCACTACGATAATAAGAAGCAGGATAAAGAGAAGCGGCATCATCACCTTGGATGCCTTTTCGATTCCTCCGCGCACACCATGGATAATCACGAAGTGACAAATCAGGAAGATTGCCACCGTCCACATCACCGGACGGATTGGATCGGCAGAAAACTCCTTGAAGTAATTTGCCACAAAAGTAGGGTCGCCATGCAGTTCGCCCATGATGCTGGCATAAACATACTGCAAGCACCATCCCGAAACCACCGCATAGTAACCGGTAATCAGGAAGCCTGTGAGCACTTCCAGATAGCCCACCCACTTCCAAGCCGTACCATTGGCAAGCTTGGTATAGGCACGTGCCGTATTGGAGGCACCATGACGACCGATGATAAACTCTGAAATCATACATGGGATGCCCAACAGAAGTACGCTTCCTATGTAAACCAGGATAAAGGCTGCGCCACCTTCCTGACCAGCCATATAAGGGAAGCGCCATACGTTACCCAAACCTACGGCGCCACCAGCAGTAGCAAGTATCATTCCAATCTTGCTACCAAAACTTCCTCTATTTGATTCTGCCATTTTCTTGTCTTTCTCTTACTAATTTCTTAACGTTTCATTTTATTGACTGCAAAATTATAAAATAATTCCGAGATAAACGCAATATCTGAAAGCAAAAATACAAAATTAGTAATATTTATGCAACTTTTCATGCATTTCCTAAGAAAAAAGGCATTTTATAGCTCTTTCTAACGATATTCTTCCGGCAAGGTATCACGCCATTGCGAGAAAGGATTTCCCAGAAGATGAGAATTGTAGAAGCGTTTATCGCCTGTTACCTCCATACCGATGAAAGCAGGCTTCTCATATTCTTCCGTCTCACTTCCCAGTTCCACTTCAGCCATCACCAAGCCTTCATTATCACCGTAGAATTCATCTACTTCGAAGGTATGGTCTCCACTCTTGACAAGATAGCGGCGCTTATCGATGACTCCCCCCTGACAGAGTTGCAGAAGATGCTGCGCCTCGTTCATGGTTATTTCCTTTTCAAATTCATAACGGGTCATACCACCGTTTACCGACTTACCTTTAATCGTGAGATAAGCCTTCCCGTCTCTCGTGCGAACTCGCACCGTAGCCCCTTCAGCCGGAATATATCCCTGCTGAATATGACTAGAAGAAAAGGCGGCGCTTTTATAAGCGTCGCCCTTCTTAACGAGGAATTTTCTTTCTATTTCCAATCCACTCATTTTCTTATACCTTTAACTTTAAGCTGAAAACCACACTGTATAAATCATGCAGAGGATACCCAAGATGATCAATCCTCCAAAAATCCATTTCACTACTTTGTCTGCTTTTGCAGCCTGTTTCTTCTGGTAAGCTTCATGCTTAGCTCTTCTTAAATCTTTATTTCCACCCATAGTTATATATTTTTTAGGTTATTATTGTTCTTCATCATTCGTAGGGAACTCCATCAGGTATGCCTTGATGAAATCATCTATCTTACCATCCATCACGCCATCAACATCCGATGTCTGATAGTTGGTACGATGGTCTTTCACACGACGGTCATCGAAGACATAACTTCTAATCTGACTTCCCCACTCTATCTTCTTCTTGCCTGCCTCTATCTTAGCCTTGGCTTCCAGACGCTTCTTCATGGCGCGGTCGTAGAGTTGGCTCTTCAGGAGCAACAATGCCTTGGCACGGTTCTTTGGCTGGTCACGGGTCTCGGTATTCTCGATGAGGATTTCTTCTTCTTCACCTGTATCAGGGTCTGTATACCAATAACGCAGACGGACACCCGACTCCACCTTGTTCACATTCTGACCACCGGCACCACTGGAACGGAAGGTATCCCAGGAAAGTTTGGCTGGGTCTACATATACCTCAATGGTATCATCCACCAGCGGAGTAACGAAGACACTGGCGAAACTGGTCATTCGCTTGCCCTGGGCATTGAAAGGAGAAACACGCACCAGACGGTGCACGCCATTCTCGCTCTTCAGATAGCCATAAGCGTACTCACCGCCCTCAATAGTCATGGTCACGCTCTTGATACCAGCCTCATCGCCTTCCTGCATATCGGTGATGGTTACCTTGTAGCCATGAGCCTCAGCCCATCGCATATACATGCGCATCAGCATCTGCGCCCAATCCTGGCTCTCGGTACCACCTGCACCGGAATTGATCTTGAGCACACAGTCCATCGGGTCTTCCTGCTGGCGAAGCATGTTCTTCAACTCCAGGTCTTCGATGGCCTTGATGGCCTTGGCATAATCGGCATCCACCTCTTCCTCGGTCACCATTTCGTCTTTATAGAAATCGAAGGCAAGCTGCAGTTCATCGGCATAAAGACGTACGGTCTTATAACCGTCGAGCCACTTCTGGATGCCCTTCACCTTCTTCATCTGCTCCTGAGCATACTTCGGGTCTTCCCAAAAGTCAGGAGCCTGAGTGCGGAGCTGCTCCTCTTCAAATTCTACTTTCTTCTGGTCTATATTGAGATAGCGATGCAGAGCGTCAGCTCTGTCCATCACATCCTTCAATTGGTCAGCTGTAATCATTAACTATTAACTTTGAACTTTGAATTTTGAACTTTGAACTTTGAACTTTATGATTACTTTGAACTTCATCTTTATCCCCTCCAACTATATGATAAGAGTCATCATCATAAAGAGTTATCATAAAGTTCAAAGTTCAAAATTCAAAGTTCAAAGTAAAACAATTACTCCTCATACATCTTGTCAATCTCCGCCTTATAGTTCTTGTTGATGATAGGGCGGCGAATCTTCAAGGTATTGGTCAACTCGCCCGACTCCATTGAGAAGTGGTGAGCCAGGAGGGTAATGCGCTTAATCTGCTCATAATAGGCTAGATGCTGCTGGAGAATCTGGATGCGGTCCATCAGCATCTTCTGCACCTTCTCGTTGGCACACAAATCTTCACGACAAGTAAAGGTGATATGATGCTCACGTGCCCAATCCTCCACAAGGCGGAACTCTGGAACAACGAGGGCAGAAACAAACTTGCGCTGGTCGGCGATGACGGCAACCTGGTCGATGAACTTATCTACCAGGAGCAACGACTCTACCTGCTG
>CAKPWR010000092.1 GCA_934196725.1 uncultured Prevotella sp. | reverse complement strand
CTCGTGTCCACAAGATTATCTTGTTTCTCTGCATCATAGCGACTTCAAGCGAGGACTTTCACCTGCCCTGTCACTAATACAATGGCAAATTTAGTAAAAATCTGATGAACCACCAAACTTTTAACAAGAAATCTTATGGATTCCTCTTATATTTCACTTTTCAGGGACTCCTACCCCTTCTTCTTCCTGTATTCATACCTTAATATATAGAGTTATTGTCAATTCTGCTGCAAAAGTACAATCCAGATGCGTCAAAAACTGACATAGGAAGAAGAAAAGATGAAGAGGAAAGACAAATCCTTTAAAAAGAACTAAAAATATTCGCAAATATAGTGAATACTAATAATATAGTATTACCTTTGCAGAAAATAAGTTGCAGCTATACTATAAAAATATATATTCAATATGGCTATTATAAAATCTGTAGAGGGAAAGACTCCTCGATGGGGAAAGAATTGTTTTATCGCTGAGAATGCCGTGCTGACCGGCGATTGTATTCTTGGCGATGACTGCAGCATCTGGTATAGTGCGGTTTTGCGCTCTGACGTGGATGCTATCAGATGTGGAAACAGAGTGAATGTGCAGGATTGCGCATGCATTCATCAGACTGGTACGATGCCTTGCATTCTGGAGGATGATGTATCGGTGGGACATGGTGCCATCGTTCACGGAGCCACAGTTAGAAAAGGCGCCCTCATCGGTATGAATGCCACCGTACTGGATAAGGCTGATATCGGCGAAGGGGCCATCATTGCTGCAGGGGCTGTAGTTACCCATGGTACCAAGGTTCCTGCACATGAGATTTGGGCGGGTATTCCAGCCAGAAAGGTGAAGGCTTGCGCTCCCGGACAAGCCGAGGAGTTTGCCAAGCATTATTCCGGATATATCAAGGACTGGTATCTGAAGGAAGATTGATAGTTTTCACGAGCCTTACCAAACAGAAGAGGAACTGTTGGAACAGAAATAATTGTATAACGATATTAAAATACACTCTATGCCGACTGCGTAACAACCAACTGAACACCTTCCTCCAGACCATGGCAATGGCAGTTCTGGGAGCCGAGACTAGCTTTGACAAGTTTAAAAAAGCAGGCTTCAAACCTTTCCTTCTGGCAGCCATTTTTTATTGCTGGCTCATCGGAGATGGATATTGTCTAGTGAAGTTTTCTATTCCTTATTTATAGGATAGCTGATTGATGAAAATATCATAAATTATAATTGCATAAAAAGGCATAAAGGGTTGCAATCCATCTTTCCGAGGATTGCAACCCTTTTTTCTGAAAACTTTAGAACAACCTATGCTTTCCCGTTAAAGCATTTATTATCCATGATTTTATAACTCCTTCACCCATTTCTGTCCTGCTTTGGTCTTCATCATCCACAGCAAAAACAAGGCTGCACAAACTGCGACACCGCCCAAAATTATAATTAATCCTTCCATATTATTTATGTTTTAAAAAAAGTAGTTTTTGCCAAATCAAAGAAAAACTTACCAACAGTTTCTCTTATCGATTTTTCCCTTTCCCGATCGTCTCTAACTGTCATAATCAAAAACTAATTTTTATGAATGCAAATGTAGTAAAAATCTAGCTCTTCTCCAAACTTTTTGCAGAAAATCATTCCGTTTACCCAAAAATTCTTCTGTTTTACGATAATTGAAAGAATAGACTTGGCTACTTGACTACCTTTATACGTCCAAAACGATGTCAGAAAAATCATCATGATAGTAACTTGAAATATGGTCTGATACTACTCAGCACTCCATAAGCATGAGTAGTTATGCTCCTAGAACCTGAATCCGAAGAACATTCTTACTCGCCATTTGTTTCTCTTCACCTGAAGATGATCCTCATCTCCTGCTACAGAGAAATTATAAACCGCAGTGGCACCGGCAAACTTGTTGCGCCAGGAATAGACGGCTGCACCTCTACCGGTAATGATAGCAGACGGGAAATGATATTTCATGCTGTTACGAATGGTTGGAACCTCAGCATCACTACTCCCCTCCTCTACTTCTTCCCTCATCTTGGTATAGTCATGCGAATACACCGTGATGGTTGGCAAGGCTGACAGATGGAACAGCAGATGGGAGGATGGGACGAGGTTATATCCATAGCCTGCACCGAGCGCCAACTCGTTAAGGCGGATGGTCATTCCCTTCACCTTCGTCTTGGAACCGTCAAAACTGACGCCTATCATCCAACTTCCGGCACTTCGCTTCTGCATGTAGCTCTGGCTGAAGGCTGCCGGGAAGGAGAATTTGCAGTAGTTGAAGGCATAATAGAAATTGAGATTCAGAGCCTTCTGCGAGATTTCTCCCTTATGGACATCTATCTCGTTGGAACCCACGTTCTGATGACCATGGAATGTCTTGGACGAGAGATAGACCACATCAAAGCCATAGCGGTTGCTATAGGAGTTGAGGTTGAACTCATAGTCCTGGTTCTTGCCAGCCAACTTGGCTGGGTTCACAGCCAAGCCAAGTCCCACCCCCCGGTAAGCCACAGCCATAGAGAGGGTTCCACGGCAGTCTGCCATCACCTTGATATGCGTTTCCGTTCCATCCGTCTTCGCTGTAGTTTCCAAATCGGCTCCCGAAAGATTACCTCTCAACTTGATAGTCCATCGGGCATTTGGACGAGATATGTAGGTAGTATCATACTTTATCTTGTAATAATTGGCTGCCAGCAGTGAATCTCCTCTGAACAATTGGCGGTCGTATAGGCTCAATCGTCTTTGAATCTTGGCATAATGCTTCATGAACCTTTGCTTTTTCTTTTCACTCATCTTGCTCTTACCCAATTCTGCCATGAGAAGAGAGTCGCCCCATTGGAGCATACGTCCCCTATCGGCAGACTGTCGCAACTGGAGTCGCAAGCTATCTGCCATCATCAGCAGTTCCTTCAGTTCCTTTCGAGGTTTCCTGTTCTGTCCGTTCTGGGCGATGGCAGGAGCAAGTACTCCCATAGAAAATACCACCACAAGAAATGATGCTTTCAACATCACCATTGACCCAGTTTTCATTTTTCGTCTATTCATCTTATATATCTTTCTTTCCTATTCCGATACAAAAGTACTGTAAAACTTCGAAACAGAAAAGAGAAAAGCAAAAAAAATAAGAAATGGGGAAAGAAAAGATCAAAAGAATTGATTTTTCGTAGAACTTCAAAAGAAGATAAAAACCAGAATCCGAAACCGCGGTTTCGGAAATACACAAAACATCAAAACAAATAAAAAAACTTAAATCAGCAAGCAAACAAGCTGATATTCAAGCATTTTTATTATCTTTGCATTTGAAACCACCATTTCCGAAATAGCGGTTTCGAAATATTCACCCAAAAAGAGGCTCCAAAAACATATCAATATGAAGTTCATTGGAAGACTAAAAAAATCGCTACATAAACAAAAAATGCAGACGCATTTCTGTATATAAACTTACCGCACAACAGGTGGATAACGAGCGCACAACAGCTGATATGCAAGCGCACAACAGCAGTTGTGCGATTCACGATAGTATATTACCCAACGACAGATACTATATCTTCCAACAACTTATCCTATACCTTCCGACAACTTATTCCGGTTCTTTCAAACACCCATGTCCATGTGTACAGATGACCGAAAGCATGAGCACGGATGACCGAAAGCATGGGTGTGTTTGACCGAAAGCACGGGTGTTTTTAACCGACTACCTCGGGTATAAATGCCCAAGGCGTTGGGTAAAGTTGGGCAAGGCGTCGGGTTACTTTCCCTGATTACAGCCGCAAATTGTTACATTATAAACTAGAAAAGTAGACATTATCACTTATATAATACTGAAATAGTAGACTTTTTCCTCTCTTTTTATTTATTTCCTCCTCTTTTTTATATTTTTTCTCCGATAATATCGTGATTTATCATCGATAATATCGTGTTTTTCGCTGGAAAATCCCGGTTTTTCGCCCCAGCGTGGCATTAAGTGGCATTAAGTGGCAATAAGAAAAGCCCTTAATGCCACGCTTAAAAACATAATTATCAGATAGTTATCTTGTAGCGTGGCAATAGTGGCATTAAATCAGAGAAAAAAAATCACCCCACACTTTCTGTTAATCTTTACTATATTCCAGCGGGAAAACTTGCAGGATAATGGGAATATGAGTAACTTTGCACACGGATTTCTGAAACTCTTGTCTCACAAAGACATAAAATTAAGGGAGAAACTATTTTTTAGGATAATATAGAGATTACAAAACAAATGAAAAAAGGACTTTTTGCACTCGCTTTGGGTACATTCACCCTTGGCATGACTGAGTTTATCATCGAGGGCATCATTACCGATGTTGCCCACAACATGAACGTATCCATTCCAGAGGCAGGCCACCTCATCTCCATCTATGCACTGGGCGTCTGCGCCGGTGCCTTCTCACTGATACTCATGCACAAGTATCGTCCCAAGAAGATATTGATGTTCCTGGCTTCCATCATCACCATCGGAGCCATCATCGCATCCGTAGCCCCAACTTACTGGCTGTTGCTCTGCGCCCGATTCATTCAGGGTTTGCCTCATGGTGCCTACTTCGGAACAGCTACCATCGTGGCAGTGAAGATGGCAAAGGAGGGAAAGGGAACCAAGGCGGTGGCTATGATGTGCGCAGGAATGCCGGTAGCCAATCTGGTGGGCGTACCTATCGGCACCTTCCTGAGTCATGCGTTCAGCTGGCGAGTACCTTTTGTCAGTTGTATATTGCTCGGTATCATGACGATGTATATGATTCACAGATGGGTTCCAGACGTGGCAGCGCTGCCTAATAAGGGAATGAAGGCACAATTCCACTTTCTCCGCAGTTTGGCTCCGTGGCTCATTATCGCAGCCACCTTCCTGGGCAATGGCGGCATTCTCTGCTGGTTCAGCTACATCTCTCCTCTGCTTCAGATGGAAGGCGGATTCAGCGCAGCCAGCATCTCATTGCTGATGATTCTTGCCGGTGGTGGAATGGTAGTTGGTAACCAGGTGAGTGCATTGCTTGCCGACCGTTTCAAGCCGGGTCGCTTTACCTGTTATCTCCAGTTTCTGGCGGCTGCATCATTATTGCTCACCTTCTTCCTCGCTCCTTTCGGCTGGATATCAGTAGCGTTGATGTTCATCTGCTGCGTCTGTCTTTTCGGCATCGGATCGCCAGAACAGTTCCTCATCGTGAAGCATGCCAAGGGCGGCGAAATGCTGGGTGGATGCTGCATTCAGGGCGCCTTCAACCTGGGCAATGCCGTGGGCGCTTTCTTAGGTGGAATACCTGTTGCAATGGGATTGGGCTATAACTATCCAGCCCTCATCGGAGTGCCGATGGCATTGGCAGGAGCTATCTGTTTGCTGGTTTTTCATAAGAAATATGAATAAAAGGTGCGATAATCCGAAATAAAAGTGTATCTTTGCAGAGTAATTGCAATATAAACAAAAAACATGATGAAACTTAACAAGACATTCCTAACACTCGGTTTGGCTGCTGCTCTCCTGCAGATGCCAGCCTCATCGTTCGCCCAAGATGCGGGCGGCAGTCGTCAGAATCCTCTCTTGCAGAAGAGCAGCCTTCCTTTCGGAGCTCCTGATTTCAGCAAGATTCAGGAGAGCGACTACCTTCCTGCCATCGAAACTGCCATCAAGGAGCAGCGTGCCAACATCCAGAAGATCGTCAACAACAAGAAGAAACCAACCTTCCAGAACACCATCCTCGCCTACGAGAACAGCGGTATGTTGCTGGAGCGTGTTTCCAGCGTATTCTTCGGTCTTACCAGTGCCCACAAGACTCCAGGCATTGCAGAAACCCAGAAGAAGGTAATGCCTCTGCTCACCGACCTGGACAACGAGATTTCATTCAACCAGAAACTCTTCGAGCGCATTAAATATGTTTATGACAACGAATACAAGAAGCTCAAGGGCGAGGACAAGCGACTCACCGAGGTAGTCTACAAGAGCTTTGTCCGCTCAGGTGCCTTGCTTTCTCCTGAGAAGATGGAGCGCATGAAGCAGATCAACTCACGCATCTCTGATCTTCAGGAGCAGTTTGGCAATCTCCTTCCTGCAGCTACCAACAACGCCGTAGTTTGGGTGAACAGCAAGGAAGAGCTTGCAGGTTTGAGCGATGCTGACATTGCACAGTGCAAGAAGGATGCAGAGAGCCGTGGCGGCAAGGCACCTTACTGCATCGTCATCGTGAACACCACCCAGCAGGCTATCCTCACCAATCTGCAGAACCGTGAGCTGCGCCGCAAGGTTTATATGGCAAGCATCCATCGTGCAGACGGAACCAACCCTGAGTTCAACACTTTCCCTATCGTAACCGAGATTGCCAAGTTGCGTGCCGAGAAGGGACAGTTGATGGGTTACAACAACTATGCTGAGTACTCTCTGGAGAAGACGATGGCGAAGAACACCAAGAATGTTAACGCATTCCTGCAGCAGCTCATCAAGGAATATGCGCCAAAGGCTGATGCCGAAACCCGCGACATCGAGGCTTATGCCCAGAAGACTGAGGGCAAGGACTTCAAGTTGCAGCCATACGACCGCTTCTATTATTCTGCAAAGATGAAGAAGGAGATGCTCAATATCTCTGACGATGAGATCAAGCCATACTTCAACATCGACAGCGTGCAGGTGAACGGTGTGTTCTATGCTGCTCATCGCGTATACGGCTTGAACTTCAAGCAGCGCAAGGACATTCCTACCTATCACCCAGACATGAAGGTGTTCGAGGTAAGCGACAAGAACGGCAAGCCTATCGCCCTCTTCTACAGCGACTACTTCCGCCGTCCTACCAAGCGTGGCGGTGCGTGGATGAGTGCCTTTGCCAAGCAGAGCGACAAGTGGGGACAGTTGCCTATTATATATAATGTATGCAACAACGCCAAGGCTCCAGAGGGTCAGCCTACCCTGATTACATGGGATGAGGTTTGCACCATGTT
>CAKPWR010000091.1 GCA_934196725.1 uncultured Prevotella sp. | reverse complement strand
CTTCAAAACGCCACTTTTGTATTTATTAACACAAAAAGCTGCTCAAAAATTTGGCTATGTCTTAGGAATCTGCGTGATCTGCGTGACCTACCCCCAGCCCACAAAGAACATCAAGAATAGAAGAATCCGAGAGTTTAAATTTTGTGTTTAAGCCTCCAGAAGAAATGCCAAGTTCTGAAGATAGGCTCACTCAGTGCTTCTGCAGGATAATATCTCACAAAATGCAAAAGTCATTAAAAGCCCTATTTCCCAAATTTCTCACAAGCCTCCTTATATGTATCAAGACTTCCGATGTCGAATCTTCCTGCTGTCATTTTCCAGGCATGCATCTCCACTTGTTCCACCATGTAATGAGCGAGATTACCTGGTGCATCCTTGCCACAACCATTCTCTACGGAATGTCTTACTTTATCCAAGTCCTTCTTCAGATAGATATAGAATGGTGGCACAGCCCAATGGCTCTTTGGCTCCTGTGGCTTCTCCTCCATATTCAATACCTTGTCGTTATCATCCAGAACAATCACACCTGTGCGCTGCAGCTTCTCTATACTCGGCTGCTCATGACACATGATGCACGAAGTACCCTTTGCCTTGGCAAAATCCACAAACTCCTGGAATGAGAAGAAAAGGATGTTATCGGCTGCTACCACCAACATATCATCATCAATCTTCAACTTATCCATCGCAAACAGCAAATCACACACGGCACCCAGTCTTGTGTCATTCGTCTCCGTACCGTCATCCACTATCGTAACAGGCTTCGTATAACTCTGTTTTGATGCCCACTCCTCAAAAATACCGGCAAACTTATGGTTCGTGATGATGATGTGCTCATCAATCTCCGGAATCTTATCAATATCATCGAGCATTCTTCCCAATATCGTATTCTCACCAATCTTCAACAATGGCTTAGGAAAGTTCTTTGTCAACTCACCCAATCTTGTGGCATATCCTGCCGCTATCACTATATTTTTCATCACTATCTCTAAACAAATATAAGCGAGAATGTAACTCAACATTCAACACTTAACATTCAACATTATTAAATAAATCTCGCTCCGTCATCCGGCTTCACCCAGAATACCTTGAAGGTCTTCTCATATTCTGGGAACTTTTCCAGATATTGACGGGTCAACTCCTTCTCTACATTCTCCTTACAAGCCGGATCCACCAAACCAATGCAGGCACCTTTGAAGCCTGCACCCGAGAATCTGCCACCATATACGCCCTCCAAACTGCGCATAATCTCATAGATGGCTATCAACTCAGGCGAACCACACTCATAATTATGGATAGAAGACTCACAGGAATCAAAGCACAACTTTCCAAAAAGTTCCAGATTACCAGTCTCCCAAGCCGTCACACCCTGTCTTACCCTGCGATACTCCGAGTAGAAATGCTCGGCTCTGCGGGCAAAGCGGGCAGGCATCCTGTCTTTACATGCCTCATACGACTCCTTAGGAATATCTCTCAGGAAAGTCTTGTTAAACTCCTTCAATGGCTGATTCTGATACGCCAGCACATTCCATGCAGCCGTCTTGCACTCATATACACGAAGATTGTAATCACTGTTCACCAGACTTCTCGTCAAGCCCGAGAAAAAGATACCGATTTCAAATTCCTTCATCTCCGGATTTCGCTTGATGATGCGATAATCATCACTGTCACAGTCCAGGAACAGCAAACCGTCCTGTTTTCCCAGGGCGATACATGCCTGGTCGAGCAGACCATTGTTCAATCCGATATACTCTCGCTCTGCCTCCGAAGCAATCTTCACCACCTCGAAAGGTTGAAGTGTGATATCATTAGCCTTGGCAAAAGCCATTACGTAGGCGATAAGTACGGCAGCACTGGATGACAATCCTCCCACTGGCAACGAACCCTGTACCACGCCATTGATACCCTTCTTCAGATCAAAGCGTTTCTTCAGTGCGTATTTGGCACCTCTGGCATAGTCGCCCCAATGCATTTCTCTTACCAGCGTTCCTTTAGTAATGTCAAAATCAACAACACCATCAAAGGTGCGCGACTCCAAGTGTACCTTGCCATCCTCATTGGGCGTAAACCAAAAATCCACGCCCTTGTCAATGGCGAAACCTGTCACGATACCATGCTGATGATCCACATGAGCGCCCAACGGACAAACCCGATAAGGCGAAAAAATATGATACTGATATTGTTCCATTTATTTTATATTTATTCAAGTTTCGCAAGTTCAGAAGTTAAAGAAGTTAAAGGAGTTATCGCTTCCTTCGGTCGCTGAGGAGTTAAGACAATAGTCTTTTTGACGTAGTTTTTTTAAGCAGCAAGACATACGTCTTAACTCCTTAACTTCCTTAACTCCTTTAACTTCTATTTCTGATAGTATTCCTTGTACCACTCTGCGAAGGCACGCAAACCATCCCTCAACGGAGTAGCTGGCTTATACCCGAAGTCCTCCTCCAACGGAGTTGTATCAGCATAAGTCACAGGCACATCGCCCGGCTGCATCGCTACGAGTTCCTTGTGTGCCTCGAAGTCATAGTCCTCAGGCAGCACACCGGCACGAATCAGTTCCTCCTGCAGGATGCTTACGAACTCCAGCAGATTTTCAGGATGCGAGTTGCCGATATTGTAAACCTTGTATGGAGGGATAGGCAAGCCGTCCTCGCCATTCTGCTTCTCAGGCGCATGCTGCATCACTCTCATGATACCCTCCACGATGTCATCCACGTAAGTGAAGTCACGCTTGCAGTTACCATAATTGAAAATCTTGATGGTATCACCCTTCACCAGCTTATTGGTAAATCCGAAGTACGCCATGTCTGGTCTTCCCGCAGGACCATACACCGTGAAGAATCTCAAACCTGTACTTGGAATATTGTAAAGCTTAGAATAGGCATGAGCCATCAGCTCGTTGCTCTTCTTCGTAGCAGCATAAAGGCTCACAGGGTTATCCACCTTATCATCGGTAGAATAAGGCACCTTCTTGTTTGAACCATAAACAGAAGATGAAGAAGCGTAAACCAAATGCTCCACTCCCCTATAGGTTCCGGCGGATTTGCAATCCGCCGAGTGTCTGCAAGCTTCCCCCACACCAGTTCCGGTGGATTTGCAATCCGCCGAGTGTCTGCACGCCTCCAGAATATTGTAGAATCCAATCAGATTGCTTTGGATATAAGCATCAGGATTCGTTATAGAATATCTCACACCAGCCTGGGCTGCGAGATTCACAACCACCTTTGGCTGATGCTCCTCAAAGAGCTTGTCCATCACCGCCTTGTCAGCGATGCTGCCATACACCATGGTAAAGCCCTCAAACTCCTGCAACTTACGAAGTCTCTCCTCCTTGATATGCACATCATAGTAGTCGTTCATATTGTCAATACCCACTACCTTGACGTCCTTCACTTCCTTCAACAGTCTCAAAGCCAGGTTGCTGCCGATAAAACCAGCAGCACCTGTCACGAGGATAGTTTTCCCCGTTAAATCAACATTATATTGTACCATCTTAATTTTATTTTAGTGTTAAATGTTGAGTGTTAACTTAGCAGGAAATATCCAATCAGCAAACATTCAACATTAAATTCAACATTTAACACTTAACATTCAACACTAAGCATTAAGCATTCAACATTAAATTCAACACTTAACATTTAACATTCAACATTCTCCCCTAGTCTCTTCTAAAAATATCACGTGTATAAACCTTTTCCTTGGCATCATCCAGACAGGCATCATAGCGGTTGGCTATAATCGCCTGGCTCTGCGCCTTGAACTGCTCCAAGTCATTCACCACCTTACTGCCGAAGAAGGTACTGCCATCTTCCAGAGTAGGCTCATAGATAATCACCTCAGCACCCTTTGCCTTGATGCGCTTCATGATGCCCTGGATGGCACTCTGGCGGAAGTTATCGCTGTTACTCTTCATCGTCAGACGATACACACCAATCACACACTCATGCTCCTTGCCTGCATCGTAACTGCTGTTATCGTTGTAATATCCAGCCTTTCTTAACACGGCATCAGCGATGTAATCCTTGCGGGTACGGTTACTCTCCACAATCGCCTCAATCAGGTTCTCAGGCACATCAGCATAGTTTGCCAACAGCTGCTTGGTATCCTTAGGCAGACAGTAACCTCCATAGCCGAAGCTAGGATTGTTGTAATGCGTACCGATACGAGGATCCAAGCCCACGCCATCAATAATCGCCTCAGAATCCAAGCCCTTCATCTCCGCGTATGTATCCAACTCGTTGAAGTAACTTACACGAAGTGCCAGATAAGTATTGGCAAAGAGCTTCACGGCTTCAGCCTCCTTCATACCCATAAACAAACAAGGGATGCCCTTGTTTTCTAATGTTGAATGTTGAGTGTTCAATGTTGAATTGCCTACGGACTGTGATGCGATAGCACCTTCAACAAGAAGTTGAGAGAAGGTCTTGGCAGCCTCCTTCAGCATCTCCACATCCGTTACACGCTTGATAGCCTCATTCTCCTCTGCAAATTCAGGGCGGTCGATAATCTTAGGATAGCCCACGATGATGCGGCTAGGATAGAGATTATCATAGAGCGCCTTGCTCTCACGAAGGAACTCCGGAGAGAAGAGCAGATTGAATTTCTTCACGCCCTTCTTGGCATACTTCAGATAGAGACTACGGGTGTACCCCACTGGGATGGTACTCTTGATAACCATCACTGCATCAGGATTCACCTCCAAAACCAGGTCGATAACCTCCTCCACATGCGAAGTGTCAAAATAATTCTTCACAGGGTCGTAATTGGTAGGAGCAGCAATCACCACGAAGTCAGCATCCTTGTAAGCCGCCTTGCCATCCAATGTTGCCACCAGATTCAGCGGCTTCTCTGCCAGATACTTCTCGATGTAATAGTCCTGGATAGGAGAAATCTTGTTATTCAGTTTCTCCACCTTCTCAGGTATTACATCTACAGCAGTCACCTGATGATGTTGTGCCAGCAAAGTGGCAATACTCAGACCTACGTAGCCTGTACCGGCTACTGCAATTTTCAAGTCTTTAAAATCTTTCATTTTTCCTAAATAATGAATATTGGTAAATATGGAACTGATGCCTATTGACAAGCAATAGGCTCAGTCCGAATAAATAGTTAGATTACGTCAAATTCACTCAACGCCTCTCCCCATCTACGCTTTACTTCCTTGAATTCATCTTCGTCAACGAACTCTCGGAAGGCAAGTAACACTTGCTGATAGTAACCCAAGGGATAGGCACTGGTTCCTACACCCTTTTCAAATCTGAGAAAGCACTGCGGTCAAAATGGCAATGCTTTCTGAAAGCCTCCACCGTGATGCAGTG
The DNA here is from genome assembly GCA_934196725.1 of uncultured Prevotella sp. Taxonomy (GTDB): domain Bacteria; phylum Bacteroidota; class Bacteroidia; order Bacteroidales; family Bacteroidaceae; genus Prevotella. Next base: position 1,745 of record CAKPWR010000091.1, on the reverse strand, counting down.
ATGTTTTAACTCTGCACTGAGGAATGCTCCAAACTGGCGGTTGACCGCCTTGAAATTTGATTTTGGCATAACTTTTTGATTAAAAAAAATAAAATATTGTGTTTGAATATAAAATCCGCCTTATCATGTTAAGGCGGCTGTTTCTGACGTTTTTATATTTTTGCTACATAAAAATCAAACAACTAACAATTGAAGATTATGAATGTAAGCATTTTCCATGACATGGCGAGCAAGCTGCCCTTGCCAGGTCTTCTAGAAGGAGTTGCCAACCTCATCAGAACCGATGAGAAGTTGGCTGTATTCACCCGGTCGTACCGGCAGACCGGCAGCAAGACTTTCAAAAACGAAAGCCAACTGTTTGCTGTGCCTTGCCTTTTCGAGGGAGGAAAAGGCAGAAGCAACATCAGACAACTCACGGGTATGTCGCTCGTTGACTTCGACCACGCCATAGGGAGTGAAGAACGAAGAGTGAAGAGTGAAGAATCGGGCTGTCCTATTTCCAATGAGGAATGGAAAGGTATCGTCGCTAAAGAACTGAATATTCTGAAGGCGAAGATTATTGCCGATCCACATACGCTGATGAGCTACATCACGATGAGCGGCAACGGACTTCGTGTCATCTTCACCTATGAGATAGCCCCGGAGTTTTCGGGAGTTCCCAAGGATGAGGAAGAGGTGAAGAAGTTCGAAGCATACTACCAGCAGGCATTCTATGCCGGCAATGCCTATTACGAGAAACTTCTGGGAGCCAAAGCGGATATGCAGTGCAAGAACATCACCCGACTGAGCGGTCTTGCCCACGACCCAGAGGTGTTTCTACGCCCCAAATCCGAAGTCATTCCTTTCACGGCAGAAGAAATCTCCACCGCAGCAACAGCCTATGTCAAGCAGAGCAAGGAAGACAAGCAGATGCAGCGCATCCAAACTTATTTCGACACCCTTATTGCGCCCCAGCTGGCGAAGGACAACATCAAGTTCCGTAGCGGCAGTCATAACGATTATGTGATGCGCGTCGGCTATAAACTTGCCGAACGCCGTTTTTCAAAGAAGGTCGCCATCAGATGGGCGAACAGTGTCTTCGGGAAGGACTATCCCGACACGGAGCAGGTCATCACCTCCTGCTATGCCAACGCCTGTCCTCACGGCAACAGCAGCGCTGGAGGCGGCAACAGAGGCGACTGCAAAACGGCAACAGTCGAGGAAATCAAGTCTTTCCTGGATGGTCATATATCCCTCCGATTCAACGAGATAACTTCCCGTGTGGAATATGAATTTCCCACAGATAACAAAGATGTCCATCATTCAACCGATGCACCAAGTTTCACACCAGTCAACGACCGCGTCGTCAACTCCCTATGGAGCCAGATGTCCTCCATTACCCGTGTCAATATCCAGGATATGTACCGCGTCATAGAATCAGACTATGTGCCTGTATTCAATCCATTCAAAGAATATCTGAAAAGTCTCCCACAGATAACACAGACAAGCACAGATAATGTCTCAGACGAAACAGAGTCTTGCAAGCCTGTTGCCCAACAACAAAAAAATCTGTGTAAATCTGTGGAATCTGTGGGAGAAAAAAATCATTCATCTGCGGGAGACAGAGATTACATCCGTGAGCTTGCCCAGACCGTCCGTGTGAAGGGCGGCGAGCAGGAGCAGATGCTGTGGTACCGCTACCTGAAGAAGTGGCTCGTCGGCATGGTGGCGAGTTGGATCTCCGATGATGTGGTCAACAACGTCAT
>CAKPWR010000090.1 GCA_934196725.1 uncultured Prevotella sp. | reverse complement strand
AGCCTCAATTTCTCTTTTGCAGATAAAGGTCTCCTCAAACTTAGATACATAAATGTACCAAAATTTGAGAAGAACCATTAAGTGAAGAGTGAAGAACAAGGAAGTGAAGAGTGAAGAACGAAGAGTGAAGAATTCAAATGTATATTTATAGAAAACGCTCCTGTTGCAATATGGTAACAGGAGCGTTTTTATTTTTTCTTATTTGAACTTTTCTGCTTCTTGCTTCATCACATTCTCTACATCGATGGCATCGAATGGAACGGGGCCGTGGCTCAACTCCGGTATGTTGAAACTCTTCAGGCAATCATCGTAGAACGTCGGTTCTCTCTGCGGAAGGACGAAAGGCTTATGGGCCTTGCCCTGGCGGTCTACATAGCAGAAGTAAGGCTTGCCGTAAAGTCCGTCATCGCGCTTGCTGGCAAAGACAAACCATCTGCCGGTATGCGACCAGCTGTGATAGGTATCGCTCTTGTTGCTGTTCACTACGCTGAGGCTGTCTATCTTACCCGTCTGCAGGTCCAACATGCATAGATCTGCTTCTGGATGCCAGATAGGGAAGGTGCCGTAATCGGCTACGGTGAAGAGGCAGTATCTGCCATCGGGACTTATCTTAGGATGGCAAACGGAACGGGCAGAATAGAGGGTATCTACCTTTTCGCCAAATCTGCCGTTTTCTTCATTGAAAGGAATGCGTACCAGGGAATATTTCAGTCCCTTGAGGTTCTTCGTATTCAGACCTTTCCGGTCGGCTACACAATAATATATATAGGCACCATTAGGGGAGAAGGTCGGGAAAGTCTCCAACTTCGTGCTGTCGCTCGTCAGTGGCGATGAGATGATGGTGTTGTTGTCGAGGTCGGCAACATAGACATCGCTCTTCGAATCATATACTTCCAGACGTTTGTCGGGATCGGCATGGAAGGCAGGAATGATGATATTGGTAGAGAACGTTACGTATTTGCCCGATGGACAGAAACCGTAATATACACTTGAAGAAATCAGGTTGTCGTTCTTCAGGTTCAGCTTGCGCAACTTGCCATTGCGGTTGAGAATGGCTCCACCGCCTTCTCCTCTTACGTATAGCATGCTGAGGTTCGGGTTCTGATTGCCGAAGGCATGACAATTCATGCAGCGGTTCTCCTGCAGATTGTGGTCTGCGAGTATCTTCTCCTCCCAGTTCTCGATGCAGCGCTGTTTAATCTGGATTTTGTTCCATACCTCGTAATCGGGCTCTATGAGTCGGTAGGTGAGGTATGAGTCGATACTGTCGCTTACTACCTGCCAGGTGAAAGGCTTGAATGCGGTCCAGTCTCCTTCATCACTCTTGGAATAGATCTGTACCTTGATGTTCTTGTTTACAGCCTTCTGGAGAAAGGCTTTCCAGTCTTTCATGTCAAACTTCAGGTTCTGGCTGTTGCTGGTTGCTGTCAATGTGTTGGCTGCATCATTGGCATCTGCTCCTTCAATGGTGAGGATGGTCTCGATGTTGGTAAGATGCTTGTCGCGTATCTCGAAGTTGAGTGGTGCGATGTTGACCGGAATGGTTACATCGGCATAGTCGGGATACATGTTGGGCAGATTACTTACCTGCTCTGCGTTCTCATGCGTCTGGGTACATGAAGCGAAAAGGAGGAGACCCGCCAGGGAGCTATATAGAATGTTTCTGTATTTCATTGTTCTTGTTTTTGATGCTGATAGAGTCTTCCAGGCTCTTTAGTTGTTGTTCAACTTAGGTGTCTTTGCCTTGTCAAAGTAATACCAGTAGGTATCTTTGAAGGCTGGGTTGCCGCGTTGTTCATTATACTGGCTGAACTGTTGCAGCACATCCTGTCGCTTGATATACTTGGCCCATTCGCTTGGTGGCGCCTTGGTTCCTGCCAGATATATCGTGAGTGCTTCCTGATATAATTCGTCGTATTGCACATGTTTCTGCTTGAGATAGTAAGCATCGTAGTCATGCTTGAAGGTATCCATATCCTTCAGGAGAAGGTCGCTGCAGAGCATGTAATTGATGGCGATATTGTTTGCAGGATTGCTTTCCACCAGCTCTTTCATAATGATATAGCTGTTGTCGCTGAGGCGAAGGGTATCCTGGGTGTTGACAAACGGGCGCTTGTCAAGATAGGTCTGCAGGAGTGCTTTCTCATCGGGCAGGGCATGAATGCCCAGGGATGCAAAAACGCGGTCGGCCCATCTTTGCCATACGAATGTCTTCTGCAGGATGCGCAGATATTTGCGGGTTGCCTGATAGTCGCCTTTGACGAGATTGACTTCAGCCAGTCGCTTGATCATGCGGATGTTGCGGTTGTTGGGAGAGCATACATTCGACAGCATGGCTGCTCTTTCGCAGAAGGTCATGTCGCCCAATAACCAATATAACTCATTGAGCGTCTTGATGGTGAGCGTTGGAGTGTTGGGACCAAGGGTCTCAAAGGTGCCGAGGTTGTTGTCGGGGAATTTGAGAAGGTTGGCAGAAAGGCAGTGGTTTTGTGCCATGACGAGATTATAGTAGAACTTCATGTACTGGTCCGGATTCTCTTCTTTCTCTACGATGCGCATCACCTTGTTGTAGTTGCCGAAATAATATTCGCAGTCTACTGCCAGTGTCTTTTCCAGATCCATCTGTGGGGCAACCAGTTTGCCGATGCCAGGATAAGTGTAGATCGTCTGGAAATCGCAATAGTAGAGTCGCTTGGTGAGCATGAGGAGGAAGAATGGGATGATCAGGGCGGCAAGGCGATAGTAGGTGCCTGCCATCATGATATTGGCAATGCAGCCGGCAAAAGTCAAGGCGCCATATACCCATACACCGTATCCGAAGAACCAATGGCAAACGAATACGGAGACGAAGATGCTGATGACGGATACCCAGTTGGCTATCCCTGAACCGTTGAGGAAGAGGGCTTGTTCGTTCCTTCTTTCTATCTTCTTGATAAACATTCGGGTAGAGATGAGCAGCGAGGTGCTGACGCGGAACACGCTGGCTCCACCTGCCACGGTAAGGATGCTGCTCAGACGGTAGTCGTAATGGAAACTGAAACAAATCAGCAGAATCATCACGATGAAGGCGACGGAATGTGCCACCCATCTTCCCTTGATGTCTGCCATTTCTACAGCACATCTGATGTTGTATCCTGTCAGGAGGATACAGAGGGTAAGGATGATAGGACCTGCATAACGGAAATAATAGAATTGGGTCAGGAAATCGCCTGCCAGACAAGCCAGCCATCCCGGTTTGTCAAGGTAGGTGGTTACATAGTCCCACGACATCAGGAACAGCTGGTTCTGCTCCTGATAGAAAAGGTGATAGGGATAGCAGAATTGGAAGAATGCAAAACATGCTATCGCTCCCAGCACGTATAATGTGTATATGCCTATGCTAGGTTTGTTTGTTTTTTGTTTATTCATGTCTGTCAGTTTATTTCTGCAAAGGTAACAAAAATAAATTAGAAAGACACATAAAAAATGCAGAAACTTACTCGTTGAAAGTAAATTTCTGCATTTATTGCCGTTATTGCTTTTCTGCTATACATTCCATCTCTATCAGCCAGCCTGGTCTGCATACTTTTGCTTCTACGATGATATGCGGTATCTGTGGATAGAACTGATTCATCAGCATTTCTACTGTGTGATAATCAGAGATGTCGCGCAGATAGATGATAAAGTACTGGATGTCGTTCATAGTGGCATCGCCATCCTTCAGTAAGGCTCCAATGTTCTCAAGCAGTCTGCCGGTCTGTCTTACTACATCGCCTTCGTATACCACCTGTCCGTGCTTGTCGATACAGGCTGTGCCGGAGATGAAGTATTGCTGCTGGTTGGGGAGGGTAAGACGGGTTCCGCGCTCAAAGGCAACTCCATATTCGTGGGTAGGATTCAGATGTTCGAGTGCCTGCAGATACTTCTTGTCTGATTCCTGAATATCGGGATAGGTCAGGAAGTCGATGGCTACCGTGGCATGGCGAACGGGAGTTGCTCCTCCGATACCTGTGCTGGCTATGTAGTGGGTATCTGCGGTAAGACCTTCTTCTTCGAAGACATCGTTGCGTGCTTCTACTACGCCTTGGTAGTTCACGTCAATATGGGCTACGTATATCCATGTTCTTATCAGATTGCGCTCCATTGTCATACCGGTATCAGCGATAAGATGCAGATAACGGTCAAATAACATTCGGGTCTGTTCGTATGAATTCTTGCCTTTTGCTTCTTCCTCTGTCAGTCGGAGACTATGGAATAGGATAGGGGTCTTATCGTCTGTAGTCTTGATAAGAAGCGAAATCTTACTGCCATCCAATGGAGTCTGTTCCACGATAGTAAGATTCGTGTCCTTGAGAAATTCTTGATAGAGAAGAGAGTCCTGCAGTTCTTTTATCTGGTTCTGGGAGTCGCTGAGAAACACCTTACAATATTGCAAGGTGCGATGTTCCATCTTCTCTATATCGAGATGATTACCTAGTTTTAGATACAGAAAGTTCAAGCGGTCGTTGAACGAACCCTTGGCTTCCGGTGATAGTATTATGTATTTGTCCATCTTGTTTTTTTCTAATCTTATCTTGTCTTATTTTTTGCAAAGATACTGATATTTATCGAGAAAAGAGAAAAACAAGATGGACTTTTTCTAAGAATACCTATATATGGTGATAGGATCCTACAAAAAACTATAGTGATTCGAGCATGCGCTTGATGACAACCTCGGCTGAAATCTCACGGTTGGCAGCCTCTGGAATCACCAGACTGTTCTTGCTTTCGATGACATCATCGGTAACAATCAAACCACGGCGAACTGGCAGGCAGTGCATGAAGCATCCGTCATTGGTCCAGCTCATGTGCTCCTCGTCGATGGTCCAGCTCATATCCTTGCTCAGAATCTCACCATACTTTGCTGGGTCTTTCACGCCCGGACAGCTCCAGTTCTTAGCATAAACGAAGTCTGCACCTTCCAAAGCCTTCTTCTGGTCGTACTCTACCTTGGCATTGCCTACGAACTTAGGGTCGAGTTCATAACCCTCAGGATGAGTAACTACGAAATCAACATCGGCTGCGTTCATCCACTGGGCGAATGAGTTTGGCACAGCCTGAGGCAAGGCACGGCAATGAGGAGCCCAGGTCAGGACTACCTTAGGACGAGCCACCTTCTTATGCTCCTCGATGGTGATGAGGTCGGCGAATGCCTGGAGAGGGTGAACGGTGGCTGTCTCCATAGCGAAGACTGGGCGACCGCTGTACTTTACAAACTGGTTCACGATGGTCTCGGCATAATCGTAGTCGCGGTCTTTCAAACCGGCAAAGCTGCGCACACCGATGAGGTCGCAGAAACTTCCCATCACTGGGATAGCCTCCAGCAGGTGCTCGCTCTTGTCGCCATCCATGATAACTCCACGTTCTGTCTCCAGTTTCCATGCACCTGCGTTTACGTCGAGCACGATCACATTCATGCCCAGGTTCATTGCAGCCTTCTGTGTACTCAGTCGGGTACGGAGACTGTTATTGAAGAATATCATCAGCAAGGTCTTATTCTTGCCCAACTCCTGATAACCGAAACGGTTTGCTTTCACTTCCTGTGCCTCGGCGAGCGCTGCTTTCAAGTCGCCAAGGTCTTCAACATTAAAGAATGTCTTCATTGTTATTTCGTTTTTTATTTGTTATTTCTGATATATATTGCTCTTGAATCTTTCTTCTTGAATCTTGATGTTGTTTGCAAAGTTTGCATGCAAACCTTGCAAACATGGCAGAAACTAAGACTTGGTACGGAGAGGGTACGGAGCAGGTACGGAGCGGGTCCTGTGAAGCTATTGAATTCTTCACTCTTCACTCTTCGTTCTTCACTTCCTTATTTGTCCCTGACCAGTAATCAACCACTTGTAGGTGGTAATCTCTTCGAGTGCCATAGGTCCGCGGGCTCCAAGTTTCTGGGTACTGATGCCAATCTCTGCGCCCAATCCGAACTGTGCACCATCGGTAAAGCTGGTTGGAGCGTTTACATAAACGCAGGCAGCATCTACCATCGCCTGGAATTTCTTCTGGGCTGCTTCGTTGTTGGAAACGATGCTCTCGCTGTGTCCGCTTCCGTAGGTAGCGATATGGTCGAGCGCCTCATCTTCCGAAGTTACGGTCTTGATCCCCATCTGCATACTGAGCCATTCGGTGTTCCAAATGCTCTTCACGTTAGTATCTGCTTCCTTCATCTTCGCTTCGCTTTCCTCCGCCTTATATAATAAGGTGTCAGGATAGTGGCCCTTTAAGGCCTTGTAAGCCTTGGCATCCGCATGAATCTTGGTCTGCTTCTCGGCGAGTCCTTCGCAGAGGGCAGAGAGGTCGCTTAATCTGCTTTCGTGAATCAGCAGACAGTCGAGTGCATTGCATACGCTCACTCTTCGGCACTTGGCATTGGTGATGATGCGCTTGCCCATCTCCAGATTGCCATCCTTGTCGAAGTAACAATGTACCACGCCGGCTCCGGTCTCGATAACCGGTACCTTGGCGGTATCACGCACGAAGTTGATAAGCTTCTTTCCGCCACGAGGAATGCAGAGGTCGATATAGCCCACGGCATTCAGCATTTCGCCGGTAGCCTCATGGGTGGCAGGGAGGAGTGTAACTATATTCGGGTCAATGCCGAAAGTTATCAACACCCTGTGGATAAGTTCGACACCCGCTGAGTTTGAGGCGTTTGCGTCCTTTCCACCTTTCAGTACGCAAGCATTTCCGCTCTTGAAACAGAGAGAAAAAACATCGTAGGTTACGTTAGGACGTGCCTCGTAAATCATACCGATGACTCCGAAAGGAACGGCAACTCGCTGCAGGTGCAAACCATTATCGAGTGTCTTGTCTTTGAGAACTCTTCCGAGCGGTGAGGGCAACGTACTGACGTGTCGCATATCCGAAGCAATATCCTGGAGTCGTTGCTCTGTGAGTTGCAATCGGTCGTAGAGCGGGTTCGCCTTGTCCATCTTCGCCAAATCTTCTGCGTTCGCTGCAAGGAGCGCAGGAGTCTCTGCGATGATAGCGTCAGCCACCGCCTGCAGGATTTCATTACGTTGTTCGTCGCTGAGCAAGCCCAAAGTCTTGCTAGCTGCCTTCACTTTTTGGAAAGTCTCTTTCAGTTCCATTTGCTATTTCCTTTCTTATTTGATGATAAGATATTTGGTAATGTGTTATGAGTTTCCTCTTAACAACGGCAAAGGTAAGCATAAATAT
>CAKPWR010000089.1 GCA_934196725.1 uncultured Prevotella sp. | reverse complement strand
GTTATCTGGGTGGTCCTTATTATAAAATCTGCATAGAGGGTACTACTCGCTATCTTACCGCAACCGCTCAGCATGATATCATTGCCAAACCTGAGTTTACTGGCGAAGATGCCCAGCTTTGGCGCATCGAACAACTCACCGATGGCACCTATCGCATCATGCCGAAGGCTGTGCCAGGCACAGAAGAGAAACTTGCCTTGGTTTCACTTGGCGACTGTACCCCAGGCTTGGCTCCTTTCGATTTCAACAGTGATAATTCTAAATGGAATTTCAGACAACAATAAATAAAGATGCAGAGCTATTTTCGAGTTGTCATAGCGTCTCTGAGTGGTCAACTGGCTTTAAAGGTGGAAATATCCGTAAAAAAACGATGTGTTACGTATAAATTAACGAATTGAGAGAAGATTTACGGATTATTTTACATGCTTATTTATAAAAATATGCTATATTTGCAAATATTTTTTAATTTATGTAAGTTCTCTTTAAGAGTGTAAAGTTCTATAATTATAAATTATTCATAACTATGAAGAAAAAGCAAATGAAAGCAAGGCTATTACTTGTGTCTTTATTGACGGTTGGCTTCTTGGCAACTGGGTGCGTAAATGATGATTATGATTTTGACCAGATTGATGCAACGGTGGGATTTGGTGGTGGTGAATTAGAAATCCCTACCAGTTCAACCATGAACATTCCTCTGTCTGATATCCTGGAACTCGAAGAGGGTGGTAGTGTGAAGATTGCCGAAAACGGTGATTATCTGTTCCAAATAACAGGTACTGATGCTACAACTGCTTCACCTAAGATTTCTCCTGTTGTTCTGACGGGTAGATCCTATGCCAATACGCTTGTCTTGAACACCAGTTCTGCTGCTAAGGTCGCCCGTGCAGCTGGTACTCATATCAGTTTTGTCTCTCCTAAGGAACAGATGTTCGTATATAATGGTACGGATGCTGCTGTGAAGAGTTTGAAAAGTGCTGAGGTGGTTGGCGAAATCGTGCTGAATGTGAATCTGACTCTCAGTGGTCTTTCTTCTGCTATCACCAAGATTGATAAGGCAACTCTCACACTTCCTGGTTATCTGCAGATTTCACAGGTAACAGGTAATGGCAATGGTGTCCCTATGGTCAGTGGTTCGAAGATTACGGTGGAGAATATTTCTACAGGCAGCAACCTGCAACTCACCATTAAGGCTAAAAAACTGGATTTTGAAAAACAGGATGCTTATGGTAAGGTTGTCATCGGCAACAATGGTTTCATCAAGATGGATGGTTATTTCGACCTCGGTATTGAGGCAGAAGTATCTCATGTTCCTACATCTGCGCTGACCATCGGTGCCAATGTGAATGTCAATGATATTACCCTGCAGTCTGCTACCGGTATCTTCGACCCGGAAATCAATATCACAAGCTTGGGTGATGTAGCTGTAACTGGCATTCCTGACTTCCTTTCAGGAGATGGCGTAAGAGCTGACTTGGAAAATCCTCAGATCATTCTTTCTATCCAAAATGATATGGATGCTGCGGCAAAGATGAGCGCTAAGGTGATTTCTACCAAGAACGGACAAAATTTGGCTACAGTGCAACTCCCTGAAATGAATATCTGCAAGACTACTGTTGCGCCAGTAACCAAAATCTGTATCTGCCGCCATAAGACAACAGAACTGATTGCTCAATATGGTGCTGCCAATGTATATGAGGTGAGCAATTTAGCCACACTCATCGACAAGCATATTCCAGACCATGTTCAGATTACCGATGTAGAGGCGAATACTGATCTCAGTCAGGAAATGACAATTGAATTCGGTCGCAATTATAATATCGTGCCAAGCTACGAGATTTATGCCCCGTTGGCATTTGCTGAGGATGCAGTTATTGAGTATTCTGATGATTTCGACGGTTGGAATGATGATCTTGATGATCTGGAATTGGCAGAGGGTACTTATCTGAGTCTTACTGCCGATGCGCAGAACCTGGTTCCTGCTACCCTCATCGTAGAGGCCACTCCACTCGGACTGGATGGTACTGACATCAGCAATCAGATAGAGGTGAATATCAAACAGGGTACAGTGAAGGCATCTACTGATGGCGTGACAGCCGTGACCTCTCCGCTGGAAATCGAACTCCGTGAAAAGGTAAAGGGCGCATTGCAGAAGCTCGATGGCCTCTCTTATAAGGTAAAAGGTAAGGCAAGCTATGATGGAACTGTCGTGACCGGTATCAACCTCAACTCTGAGAAGCATACCCTGAAGTTGGAAAACATCAAGGTGAAACTCGTGGGTAAGGTGATTGGTAACTTCAATTAATGGCAGAGAGTAGTAACAGAATAATAACACACATTAAAGACAAAGAAAATAATGAATAAAATATATAAGCATCTCTTGGTTGCCTCTCTGTTGATGACGGGGGGTACAGCAATGGCTCAGACACTCAATTCCGCTTACTTTACTGACGACTACAAGTTCCGTCACGACATGAACCCGGCTTTTGAGAACAAGCAGAACTATATCACCATTCCTGCATTGGGTAATATGAATGTCAACCTGCAGGGAAACTTCGGTTATCAGGATGTTGTACTGAACAATCCGATGTACGGACAGGAGGCGGGAGCCAAGAAGATGACTTCCTTCATGAACCCTTATATTTCTGCCGATGAGGCGCTGAAGGGTTTCAGCAAGAGCAACAACCGCATACAGGGTGATGTGGGTATCTCCATACTTTCAGCCGGCTTCAAGGGCTTTGGCGGTTATAATACCATCGAGGTGAATGCCAAGGCTTCTTTCGGTGCTTCCCTGCCTTATGAATTGTTTGAATTTGCCAAGAATACTGGCAATCAGAATTATGAGATCGGTGATGTGAGCATGATGGCTCGCTCTTATGCAGAATTTGCATTAGGTCACTCCCATCAGATCAACAAAAAACTCCGCATCGGTGCCAAGTTGAAGTTCCTCTTCGGTGTGGCTGATGGTGATGTTCGTCTGGAAAACCTGCGTGCTGACCTCTCCGGTACAGACAAGTGGATTGTTTCCGGCAAGGCGAATGCCCAGGTTTCCATGAAGGGATTTACTTATAAGACTTCCGAGGATGAATATAATAATTCTGACAAGGGCAAATATGAAAAAATAGATGATGTAGATGTTGATGGCGCAGGATTGGGCGGCTTCGGTATGGCACTCGACCTCGGTGGTGTCTATAAGTTGAACGACAACCTGACCCTGAGTGCTTCTGTACTCGATTTGGGTTTCATCAACTGGAGCAACAATATGAAGGCTGTGAACAGAGCTGAGAGCTTCGAGTTCAATGGTTTCCATGATACTGCGGTAAGAGAAAACAGCGGTTCTACCATTGACGATAAGATAGATGATTACGGCGACCAGATTACCGACTTCATCAACCTGAAGGATTTGGGCGACCAGGGTAGCCGTACTACTGCTCTGGCAGCTACGCTCAACTTCGGTGCAGAGTACAGTTTGCCTGCATACGACAAGTTGTCCTTCGGTTTGCTGAGCAGCACCCGTATCAATGGTGATTATACCTGGAGCGAGGGTAGACTCAGTGCCAACTGGAAACCATTGAAGTGGTTGGATGGTGGTGTCAACTTTGCAGTCAGCAGTTTTGCTACAAGTATGGGTTATGTTCTGAATATCCATCCAAAGGGTTACAACTTCTTTATCGGTATGGATCATATTTTGGGCAAGACCAGTAAGGAGTTCATTCCTCTCAGTTCCAATGCCAGCATCGCATTGGGTATGAGCGTTACCTGGTAACAGATAATAATTGATAGTATGAAGACATTGATGTGCGCCTTGATGCTGGCGTTATCGACAGGAGCTTCGGCTCAGAATCCGGTAATCAGCGGACAATATTCTGCTGATCCTACGGCTCGCGTGTTCAATGGGAAGATGTATCTTTATCCTTCTCATGACATTCCGAGTCCTATCGAGAAACTGAAGGAATGGTTCTGCATGGCAGATTATCACGTTTTCTCTTCTGCCAATCTTACAGAATGGCAGGATCATGGAGTCATCGTTTCGCAGGATAAAGTACCTTGGGTACAGGATGGCAGTTATACGATGTGGGCTCCTGATTGTGTAGAGAAAGACGGGAAATATTACTTCTATTTCCCTGCCGCTCCGAAAGGGGAGGAGAAGGGATTCGGGATAGGTGTGGCGGTTGCCGACCAGCCGGAAGGACCGTTTATGCCGATGTGGAAACCTATAGAGGGTGTGCACGGCATAGACCCTTGTGTGTTGATTGATAAGGACGGACAGGCTTATATTTACTGGGCTGGTGCAGGATTGCACATGGCTAAGCTGAAACCAAATATGACGGAACTTGCCTCGGAACCCAAACTGGTAGAGGGATTGCCTGAGGGATTCAAGGAAGGACCGTTTGCCTTCGAGCGTAACGGAAAGTATTATTTCACCTTCCCTTGGGTACGTGAAAAGAATGGAACCGAAACGCTGGCTTATGCCATGGCTGACCATCCGATGGGACCTTTCACATTCAAGGGCATCATCATGGATGAGTCGCCTACGAAGTGCTGGACCAATCATCATAGCATCGTGGAATATCAGGGACAGTGGTATCTCTTCTATCATCATAATGATTATTCGCCTAAGTTCGACAAGAACCGCTCGGTGCGAATCGACTCCCTGAACTTCAATCCTGACGGAACGATACAGAAGGTGATACCTACGCTAAGAGGTGTGGGATTGACGAAGGCACGTTCGCATATTCAGATTGACCGTTATTCTGCGCTGCAAGGCAAGGGTATTGGTATTGAATATCTGGATAAAAACAATTGTTTTGCCGGATGGAAGACTCTCTTCTCTAAATCGAATACTGCTCTTATATATAATAAGGTGGATTTCGGTAACGAGAAGGTGGAAGAAATCACTGTTCGTGCCAAGTCACCAAAGGGCGGTGTGCTCGTGGTAAGAGCTGATGGCAAGAAGGGCAATATCATTGCTAAGGTGAAGATTCCGAAGTCGGCTGCCTGGAAGAATGTCCGTGCCCAGGTGCTCCATGCTCCTCTGGGTGTTCATGCTCTCCATGTATCCTTGCAGAGTGGAGCCGATGTTGAGGTTGACTGGCTGGGCTTTGATGCGTTGCCTTGGGAAAAGGGAGCTTTCGAAACTCACCAGTATCGTAATCTCTTTGCCGAAATGGGCTATAGGCAGGCTGATATTGACAGGAAGGTAAACGAAGTGTTCAATGATGTATTCTATGGTAAGAACAAGGTTTATTTCGAAGTGGGCGATTCCATGGGATATGTCAGCGATGTGAAGAACAATGATGTGAGAACCGAAGGTATGTCGTATGGAATGATGGCTGCCGTGCAGTTTGGCAAGAAAGACATCTTCGACCGCCTCTGGCGATGGAGCAAGAGATACATGCAGCATCAGGAAGGACCTTATAAAGGCTATTTCGCCTGGAGCTGTAAGACCGATGGTACGAGAAATGCCCAGGGAGCCGCATCGGATGGTGAACTCTATTTCGTAACTTCGCTCATCTTTGCATCCAACCGATGGGGCAACGATACGGGCATCAACTATCTGAAGGAAGCGCAGAATATTCTGGATTGCAGTATGCAGAAAGTGGGAATGGACCGCACTGCTCCGCTTATCAATCTGGAACACCAGCTCATCACCTTTACGCCCGATCATTGGGGCGGGAAGTTTACCGATCCTTCTTACCATCTCCCTGCCTTTTACGAGGTTTGGGCTAAATGGGCTAACGACGGACGTTCTCAGTTCTGGAAGGAGTGTGCAGAGAAAAGCCGTGAGTTCCTGCATAAGTGCATCAATGAGAAGACGGGCTTGAATCCGGACTATTGCAACTATGATGGCAGTCTGATGAAGACCGGTCAGTTGCTGGGTGATGCTTTCCGCTACGATTCATGGCGTGTTCCTATGAACATAGCGCTCGATTATTCCTGGGCTTGCAAGGATAAGGAGTGGCAGCAGAAATATGCCAATACGCTGCAGAATTTCCTGTATAGTCAGGGTATTGATTCTTTCCTGGACCAGTATAATGTAGATGGAACGATGGTAGAAGATATTCTGCCGGCAGGTACGGCTCCTAAGGCTCTCCGTCATTCTATCGGTTTTGTTGCCACTGCGGCTGCGGCTTCATTGGTCAGCAATCATGTGAAGGGCAGGGAATTTGTACATAAATTCTGGAATGCCAAGCATGAACCAGACAAAGAAGGTTTCTTCGATGGCTACTACGACGGACTGCTGCGTCTCTTCGCCTTCATGCATCTGAGTGGCCATTATCAGATTATCGAACCTCAATAATAAAATGACTGAACTTTCGCTTGGGTGGAAACAAGAAGATGGTTGTATATAATGAAAAGCGTTGAATATAGCTTTTAATAAGTTATTTTAATGGTCTTAGAAACCTGTATTATTTACTTCTTAAATACAGTTTCGTGTGGTTGCCGGCAGCTGCCAGCAACGTTGCTGCCATATGCCGACAAGGTTGCTGCCATATGCCGGCAACCTTGCTGGCAGCCGCCAACTATTAAATAAATCTAATTCTTCAGGTCGTTAGATACACCTTATGTGATTATTTCATATATTTGCAATGAACTATAAAACAAGGCAACTATGGACTTAAAGTATGATGTTTATACCATTACCAATGCTGAGGGTAGTGGTGAAGAACGTAAATACGTTCGATTGAAACAGCATGAGGCGATGACGGCTAGCGAACTGGAAGCCACCATCCAGCAAAGATGTTCCCTCACCAAGGGTGATGTGGCTGCAGTGTTGTCTGAACTTCATGACATTGTCGTGTCTGAATTTTCTATGGGCCGCAGGGTTTATATTCCCGAATTGGGGTATTTTTCGCTTGCTGTAAATTTGGAAATGCCAGAGGATAAGCCTAATAAGAAGATTACGGGAAAGGAAGTACGTTTGCGTGGAATTAATTTCCGTCCGGAGGCTGGTCTGTTGAGGGAAATAGATAGAAATATCCATTTCGTCCGTTCCCAGTATTCCAGTCGTTCAACTGTCTTTACAGAAGAGAAGCTTTGGGCAAGATTACAGGAATATTTCCAGAAGAACCGTTATCTCACCATCAAACTCATGAGGATACTGTTTGGACTTTCTCGCCACATGGCTCAAAAGTGGATAGACCACTTCATTGACAAAGGCTTGTTGGTAAAGGATGGTACTCCCCGTTCACCGATTTATTTCTTGAATGACTGAACTTTCGCATGTGGTTTAAGTACGGGCTGAAGGCCCAAAAGCTCCTAGCCGCCACACGCCCTTTACCTTTCCGCTTCGCGCCGGTGACCGTTGGTTCAGGGCGTGTGGGGCAAAACATGCGAAAGTTCAGTTTGCTATATACAGAATAAAGTTTTTGATACTTCAGATAAAGTCATTATGATTATTCTTTCGTATATTTGCAGCATTTAATATCATTCAAATATAATTATCGAATTTATGAAAAGAATCCTTTGTGCACTTATCGCCACCCTCTGTCTCTGCACTTGCTGGGCAGGGAATGGCAAGAAACCCATTGTCTGGGAACAGCCAGTAGCTGAATCGAACCAGCTATTAAATGCTCCCATTCAGTCTCAACTCAACATCTATCGTGTGGAATTCGCAGATGATGAAACACGAGTGTTCATGCACAT
>CAKPWR010000088.1 GCA_934196725.1 uncultured Prevotella sp. | reverse complement strand
ACCATCTATGAGGCATTCTGTAATGAGTATGGCAAGGAGAATGTTATCTTGAACCAGGGTGTTACCTATAATGAGAAAGGTAAGTATTGGGAGGAGAACGAACCTCAGATTCTCGGGGCTGTGGCTGCAGCGAAGGATGCTGACGTCATTGTGGCTTGCATTGGCGAGAACTCCTATACCGAGACTCCGGGCAACCTGACCGACCTTTGGCTCTCAGAGAACCAGCGTAATTTGGTCAAGGCTTTGGCTCATACAGGCAAGCCTGTCATCTTGGTGCTGAATGAAGGTCGTCCTCGTCTCATCGCCGACATCGAACCATTGGCACAGGGCATCATCGATATCCTTATCCCTGGCAACATGGGCGGTGATGCCTTGGTAAACTTGGTATCGGGCAAGTCAAACTTCAGTGGCAAGATGCCTTACACCTATCCAAAGGAAATTAATTCGCTCGCCAACTACGACTTCAAGAAGAGTGAGGAGGTGGGTACGATGGAAGGTGCTTACGATTACAATGCGAAGATTACCCAGCAGTGGGGCTTCGGATATGGTTTGAGCTACACCTCTTACAAATATAGCAACCTGAAGGTTTCCCAGTCTGATTTCCGCCACGGCGACATCATCAAGGTGAGCGTGGATGTGAAGAACACGGGCAAGGTGGCAGGCAAGGAGAGTGTCCTCCTGTTCAGCAGCGACCTCATCGCCAGCATGGTGCCAGATGGTCGTCGTCTCCGTGCTTTCGATAAGATAGAGATTCAGCCGGGCGAAACCAAGACCGTGACCTTCGAATTAAAGGCAGACGACTTGGCTTTTGTAGGTTGGGATGGCAAATGGAGATTGGAGGAAGGTGATTTCAAGTTGATGATTGCCGACCAGAATGCCGATATCCATTGTACTGATACTTATCAATGGCAATCTGCCAATCGATAAAGAATATAAAGAGTTTTAGAAAAGAGCGTGCCTTTAGTGGTGCGCTCTTTTTGTTTGCTTAGTTAAATAAAGAAGAGTTAAATATCTACAAGAATCCCCCATGATGTTTGGTGTTATGTTTTGAAAACATTAATTTTGCAAAACATTTTTTTTGCAGATTTATAGAATCATTTAAAACAAAGATAATGGAAATAATAATAGGAATAGTCATTGGTCTTGTCATCGGCTTCTTCGTGGGCAAATTGATGGAAGCCAAGAAGGCGGGTGAGGAGAAAACGCAGCTTGTAGCGAAGGCTCAGGTGCTGCAGGCTAACATTGAACAGAGCAACCAGCATCATGCTTCCGAGGTTGAATGCTTAAAACAATCTCATGCTATAGAAGTTCAAGGACTGAAGGATTCTCATGCTTCTGAGGTTCAATCCTTAAAAGCTCAGATGGAGAGCGAGCGGCAGTATGCCGCCAAACTCCGGGCGGAAAGCGACCAGCAGTGGGCACAGAAACTCGAAAACCTGAAGCAGGAGATGCATCGAATGACCATCGAGCAGCAGCGGGTGGCGGCAGAACAGCTCGCAGTCAAGCAATCTGCCTTGCAGGAAAACAACCGACTTCAGATGGACGAGCTTCTGAAACCAATCAAGGAGCAATTCGCAGATTTCAAGAAATCGGTAGAGGAGAGCAAGACACAGAACGAAGTGAACAAGAAGGAACTTCAGAATACCTTCGAAGCCACGATGAAACTCTTCCAGCAGGAACAGCAGCAGA
This sequence comes from uncultured Prevotella sp., assembly GCA_934196725.1. Lineage (GTDB taxonomy): Bacteria > Bacteroidota > Bacteroidia > Bacteroidales > Bacteroidaceae > Prevotella. Next base: position 5,988 of record CAKPWR010000088.1, on the reverse strand, counting down.
CTGTATCCAGCTTGAAGGAGCAGACATCGAAGATTGGTTCCGATGCCGCCAACCTCACCAAGGCATTGAAGGGCGACAGCAAGATGCAGGGCGACTGGGGCGAGATGGTGCTGGAAACTATCCTGGAGAACAGCGGTCTTCGTAGGGACGAGGAGTTCTTTATCCAGGAAAATACCAAGGATGAGAACGGCAAGAACTTCCGTCCCGATGTCATCGTGCGATTCCCGGAGGGCAGAAGCGTGGTGATAGATTCCAAGGTTTCGCTCACCGCTTATACCGATGCCCTGGCTGCAGAGAATGATGAGGAACGCGATCGGTTGATGAAGGCGCATGCCCTCAGTGTCCGTAAGCATATCGATGAACTTGCCGAGAAGGATTATTCCAAACTGGTGGATGATGCCATCGGTTTTGTCCTGATGTTCATACCGAATGAAACCAGCTATATCGCTGCCATGAAGCAGCAGCCTGACCTCAGCCGATATGCTTATCAGAAGAAGATTATCATCATTTCCCCAAGTAATTTGCTCATGGCACTCCAGCTGGCGTATAACCTCTGGCAGTATGACCGTCAGAACAAGAACGTGGAAAAAATCGTGAAGACGGCAGCCGACCTATATGATAAGGTGGCGACTTTCGAAGATACCTTCACCGGCATCGGCGATTTGATTTCCCGTCTTTCTGGAACCTTTGATAAGGCAAGGAAGCAGCTTTACGATGGAAGCGGCAACGTTATGCGCAGGGTGGAAAGCCTGAAAGGTCTCGGGGTTACTCCGAAGAAGCAAATCAAGGCATTGGAAGAATAGGATTCGTCTTTCTTTTATGTAACATATAGATTTCTATTTGTTCATATTACATATCTAATCGTTCAATTTTCGAAAATAATCGGGAAAAAAAAGACAAGTTTCAGATTTAATTTGTAATTTTGCCCCTGCTTAATCAGAAGTAATATCTGATTTCGATATTAATCAGAAGTAATTTCTGATAGCGGTGATGCCTCTGCCTCTATTGCATATCGGGCACAAGGCATTCTATTCTATAACAAAACAACATCAAAAATATAAAAAAGTATGAAACTGAACGACATTCTTTCTGAAAACTTTCAATCAGCAGAATGGGAAGCCAAAGGTTATGAGCTTCCTAAGTATGACATTTCTGCAGTTGCCAAGAAGACTCATGACGAGCCTACTTGGGTTCACTTTGGTGCAGGTAACATCTTCCGTGCCTTCCCTGCTGCTATTCTCAACGACGCACTCAATACGGGCAAGTACGATCGTGGTGTCATCGTAGCTGAAAGCTTCGACTACGAGATCATCGACAAGGCTTATCGCCCTTACAATAACCTCTCACTTCTCGTAAGCCTCCAGTCTAACGGAACCATCGAGAAGAAGGTCATCGCATCTATCACAGAGAGCCTCAAGGCTGATAAGCAGTTTGCTGAGGATTGGACCCGATTGGTTCAGATCTTCCAGGCTCCAAGTCTGCAGATGGTTACTTTCACCATCACCGAAAAGGGCTACAGCTTCAATGATGCTGATTTGGCTCGCGGTCTTGATGCTGTATTTGCAATGGGTAAGCTGACTGCTCTCCTCTATGAGCGTTACAAGGCAGGAAAATTGCCACTTACTCTCCAGTCTACCGACAACTGCTCTCACAATGGTGACCATGTGAAGGCTGGTGTGAAGGCATACGCTGAGCGCTGGGCACAGGATGGAATCGTTGAGGCTGGCTTCCTTGATTATATCAACGACAGCAGCAAGATTACTTATCCTTGGTCTATGATAGATAAGATTACTCCTCGTCCTCACGAGAAGGTACAGGCGATGCTGGCTGAGGATGGTTTCGAGGACAATGATACCATCATCACAGAGAAGCATACCTTCACAGCTCCTTTCGTCAATGCAGAGGAAGTGCAGTATCTCGTTTGCGAGGATACCTATACCAACGGTCGTCCACCATTGGAGTTGGGCGGTGCGCTCTATACTACCCGCAAGACCGTGGATGAGGTAGAGACCATGAAGGTTACCACCTGTCTGAACCCATTGCATACAGCGATGTCTATCTATGGCTGCATGCTCGACTATACCCTGATTTCTGCCGAAATGGCTGATGAGGACCTTCGTGCCTTTATCCAGAAGATCGGTTATATCGAGGCGATGCCTGTGGTAACAGATCCAGGTGTATTGAATCCATACGAGTTTATCGGCACCGTTATCAACAAGCGTCTGCCTAACCCATTCATGCCAGATGCTCCTCAGCGTATCGCTACCGATACCAGCCAGAAACTCTCTATCCGTTTCGGTGAGACTATCAAGAAGTATATCGACCGCGGTCTCGACAAGAGCAACCTTGTGTTGATTCCTCTGGTATTGGCAGGTTATGCCCGTTATCTCAAGGCATTGGATGATAACCTGAAGCCATTCGAGCCATCTTCTGACCCATTGTTGGCAGAACTCCAGGCCATCGTGGCTCCTCTGGAGGTTGGCAAGGCTGATCAGGACTACTCTTGCCTCAAGAACCTCTATTCTCGCAAGGATGTGTTCGGTCTCGATCTCTACGAGGCTGGCTTCGGCGAGCAGATTGAGGGCATGGTGAAGGAACTCTTTGCCGGTAAGGGTGCTGTAAGAGAGACATTGCATAAGTATGTTTCTGCAAGATAATTCATTTTTAAACTTATACATTATATAATATATATGGAAAGAACATGGCGCTGGTTTGGCAAGAAAGATAAGATTACACTTGCACAGTTGAAGCAGATTGGTGTTGAGGGCATTGTTACCGCATTGCACGATGTTCCTCTGGGCGAGGTTTGGACACGCGAGAAGATTCATGAACTCAAGGAGTACATCGAGTCTTACGGTATGAAATGGAGCGTGGTAGAGTCTTTGCCAGTGGTTGAAACCCTGAAATATGGTGGTCCTGACCGCGATCATCAGATTGAGGTTTACAAGGAGAGTCTCCGCAATCTGGGTGAGGAAGGCATCAAGTGCATCTGCTACAACTTTATGCCGGTTTTGGACTGGGCACGTACCGATTTGTCTCACGACAATCCTAACGGAGCCAACAACCTCTATATGAACTGGGGCGAGTTTGCCTACTTCGATATCTATATCCTTCAGCGTGAAGGCGCTCGTGAGGATTGGGCCGAGTTCTCTAAGGAGCATAAGTGGGGTAGAGACCTCGTGGCTGAGGCTGATGAGATCAAGAAGACTTCTACTCCTGAGCAGGATCATGCCTTGGTTGAGAACATCATCATCAAGACCCAGGGCTTCGTATCCGGTAACTTCAGCGAGGGCGATTCTGCTCCAGTACAGAAGTTCCGTGACCTGTTGAAGCTTTACGATGGCATCGACAAGAAGAAGTTGCAGGAGAACATGAAGTATTGGTTGGAGGCTATTATGCCTATCTGCGATGAATACGATATCAACATGTGTGTTCACCCAGACGATCCTCCTTATCCAGTATTCGGTTTGCCAAGAATCATCGGTCGTGCCGAGGATATCCAGTGGATGTTGGATGCTGTGCCAAACAAGCACAACGGTTTGACTTTCTGTGCAGGTTCATTCTCTGCCGGCGAGCACAACGACTGTGTGGCTATGGCGAAGCAGTTTGCCGACCGCACCCACTTCGTTCACCTTCGTTCCTGCTACATCTTCCCTAACGGCAACTTCACGGAGGCTTCCCACCTGGGTGGTCGTGGCCATCTGATAGATCTTTGCCGCATTTTTGAGAAGGCAGAGCAGGAGGGCAAGTGCAACTCGGGTCGCCGTCTGCCTATGCGAGTAGATCATGGCATGACCTTCACCGATGAGCCAGGCGGCGTATTCGATGAGAGCAACCACGGCCACAATGCCGGTTACACCCTCCTGGGCCGCATGTTTGCCATGGGCCAGATTCAGGGCGTGATTGCTACCGTGGATGATGAGCTGGGCATAGAGTACAAGCAGCCGGGATTTTATGATTAGTGATTAGTTATTAGTTATTAGTGATTAGGCTATTAAGTGATTTAAAATTCAGGTTAGATAAAATACGAAAAAGGCTGGCGTTTCTGATAAGCGCTAGCCTTTTTTTTATGCTGGTTTTATGGTTATTGGCTAAATATACCGCTTGTTTTAGCCAATAATGCTTAAAAAATAGTGTTATTGGCTAAAAGTTATATAAGAATTAGCCAATAATTGCTTTTTTCTTGCTATTTTTGCAAGCGATAAGAAATTAAAGCAGGAGAATAGGAAGATGAAGAATAATATCATAGGCAGAAAGAGTGAACAAGATACCCTGGCGCGTATTTACGAGTCAGGGCAGTCGGAATTTGTGGCTGTATGCGGACGCCGCAGAGTGGGCAAAACGTTTCTTGTGCGCGAATACTTTGAGCAGGAAATGGTGTTTCAGACATCAGGATTGGCTGGCGGAAATACACAGGAGCAGTTGAAAAACTTCTTTTATACACTTCGACGTTACGACAGGAATGTAACCTCTGTTCCCCACGACTGGCTCGATGCTTTCGAAATGCTGATCACTTATCTCGATTCTTTAAACGGGATAGAGCGCAAGGTGGTTTTTCTTGACGAACTGCCTTGGATGGATACTGCCGGCTCTAATTTTATTTCAGCCTTGGAGCATTTCTGGAATGGATGGGCTTCGGCACGTCGCGACATCGTTCTGATAGTCTGCGGCTCTGCCACTTCCTGGATGATGGATAAACTCATCAATAACCATGGCGGACTTTATGGTCGCCTTACCCATCGCCTTTTCCTTCAGCCTTTTTCTCTTGGCGAGTCGGAAGCATTCCTGAATACTAAGGGGATGATGTTGTCCAGATATGAACTGGCAGAACTTTATATGATATTGGGAGGAATCCCATATTATCTGAACCTTTTGGATGAGCGATTAAGTTTGGCTCAGAATATCGACCGCATGCTGTTCAATCCCAATGGTCAGTTGTACAATGAGTTTACGATTCTCTATCGCTCTCTGTTTAAGGATTCTGAGGCATACGTCAAGGTGGTAGAATGCCTGAACGAGCGTGGTTATGGTATGATGCGCTCGGAAATAGCCGATGCCACCGGAATGAAGTCGGGCAAATCGTTGACCACGATTCTTGACAATCTGGAATCCTGCGGTTTCATCAGAAAGTATTTTAACTACGGCTGTTCCACCCGGAAGTCACTCTATCAGTTGGTAGATTTCTTCACCTTGTTCTATTTCCGTTTCCTGCGCGACAGTTCATTCCGTAATCTTCTGTATTGGAGTAAGTTGCAGCGCACGCCCCGTTTTTATGCCTGGGCTGGAGTCTCTTTCGAGATATTGGCGATGAATCATATCGACCAGGTGAAGCAGCGGTTGGGAATTTCTGGTGTGGCTACCCAGTTGTATTCCTGGCGAAGCAAGAGTGATGCCGGGTCGGCTGAGCGGGCAGCCCAGATAGACATGGTGATAGAGCGTGGTGACAATACCATCAATCTTTGCGAAATGAAGTTTTCGGAAAGTGAGTTTGCCATCAATAAGGATTACGAGAAGATTCTGAGAAACAAAATCGTCCGCTTTATGGAGGAAACGAAGACACGGAAGTCGATACAGCTGACGTTTATCAGCAGTTATGGTCTTCAGCGGAATATGTATTCGGGCATAGCCCAGAATGAAGTGGTGCTCAATGATTTGTTTTGAGCTCCACTTGGCGTCCCGCCGGATTTGCCCCCCCCCGCCAGATTTGAAAAGTCCCCCGTTAGGCGTCCCGGCGGATTTCAAGTCCGCCGGGACGCCTAGCGGGTGATTAGTTATTAGTGATTAATTCTGATGAAATATTAAAAAGGAGGGTGTGTCATAAGTCCATGATGCCCCCTTTTTCTATCTATTAATTTCCATAAATCTTATATTGACTTAACAGCTACCAGTAACAGAATGTTCATAATATTTGCTTTTTAGTTTCCTTAGATATAGATTTCTCAGTTTAGTTCACAATTGGGCATAGTTATCCCTTACAGCTTCATCAGC
>CAKPWR010000087.1 GCA_934196725.1 uncultured Prevotella sp. | reverse complement strand
GAAGCGCTGGATGAAAAGGATAATCTGGCACGCCTTATCCTCAAGCTTTATGATGATTATGCCCATAGCATCACCAACCACATGAAGTATGAGGAGAAGATGGTATTCCCTTATGTTCAGGCACTTATCGATGGAAATGCCACAGTGAACTTCGATATAGAGACCTTCTCTAAGCATCATGTGCAGGTGGATATGAAGCTGAAGGAATTGAAGAGTATCATCATCAAGTATCTGCCTTCGGATGGATTGCATAACAACCAGCTCAGTGCCACCCTCTATGATATATATAATAATGAGGAATGGCTCAAGCATCACTCAGAAGTGGAGGAAGAAATCTTTATTCCTGCCGTGAGAAATGCTGAAATGAAACTGAAGCAGAATGATGTGAGTGCCAAGATTTCGAGCATGATCAATCAGACCCCGATGAGCGACGAACAGTTGAGCGATAGAGAGAAAGATGTGATTGTGGCTTTGGTTCAGGGAATGACCAACAAGGAGATAGCCGATCATCTTTATATCTCTATCAATACCGTGATTACTCACCGCAGAAACATCGCCCGAAAGCTGCAGATTCATTCTCCTGCGGGCTTGACAATCTATGCCATTGTAAACAATCTGGTTGATATTTCTACGGTGAAACTCTAGTTTTTCTGAGGAAAAGTCATCAATGAAATGTTATTTTTTATAAAATAATAATGCCTTCCCTGCTGCTTGCGGGGAAGGCATTATCATTATATGTAGGTATATGAAAACCGGGTATCACCATTTTGGGGGATACTAAGGCTCCTTTTAAATTCTGTTGATATCCACATATCCATGCATCACAGCATAGATGGTGAGTGAAGAAACGCTTTTAATTCCTAATTTTTCCTGAATATTCTTGCGATGAGTAATCACGGTAGTGAGTCCGATGCACAATTGGTCGGCAATCTCTTTGTTGATTTTGCCTTGTGCAACCAGCGAGAGTACCTCGATTTCTCTATCAGTCAAAACTTTTTCTTTAGAAGATGGGTCTTCCATCATCGGAATATGCTCACCATGAGGATGTCCCGAACGTTGCAGACTCATCAGTTCCTTGATGAGTTGCGTTTCAGGTACGTTGGTACAGATGCTGTGGAAACCTTGCAGTTGGGAATTGGGGTCACAACCTGGCGTCAGTACGATGGTATGATGGCGATGTTTCTCGTTGATGAAGAAGTAGCGATGTGCCAATACGATAGGCATGGATACAAAATAGTGCATGAACCGTTCGGGTACACTCGATTCAAACTCACCGAATGTACCGAAGGTCTTGATTCTTACCATCGGAATAGCGCTTTCCAGCAGAGCCTTCAGTCCCAATGCTGCCAGCGTATTGTTATCTACAATGGCTAGTTCGGGCATTGATTTCCCTGCCATTGCTTTCTTCATTTCTTCATTCATCATATCTTCTGTTTTTATATATTTATAGGAAAGGAGTCAGGAAGGTGGCTGCAAACCATCCCTTGAATCTCTGCCAACCTGTGCGCCATTCTCTCCAGTTCTTCTCGTTGAGCAGGAAACTGTCTTTCTTCTCTCCATCGAAGAGCTTTACCAGCTGGTCAGTGGTGCTGGGGTCTACAATCACCGCATTCTCCTCGTAATCCCATCGCAGGCTTCGGGCATTGAGATTGGCACTGCCCACTGTACAGAACTTGCCATCTACCATGATAATCTTGGTATGATGGAAGCCTGGTGTGTACATCCATACATGGCAGCCTGCCTTCATCAGTTTATGGGCATTATAGAAACCGCAATCTGGTGTCAATGGAATATCGCTCTTGGTTGAGAGCATGATTTCTACCTTTACGCCTCTTTTTACTGCATTCTTCAGGGCTTTCTTCAGTTTGTGACTCAAGGTGAAGTAAGGACTGATGAGCTTGATGCTATCCTGTGCATCGTTGATGGCGTTCACATAGAAATATCGGATGATATCCTTGGAGATATGTGGCTCACGGTTGATGATACCCACTGTCTTATGATAGGCAGTTGTTGTGGTATCGGGCTTGAGATTCTCAACCAGATAATCTTCTTTCTCCTTGCGGTAATACTCTTCGCCGTCAATATGCTGACCGCTCACCTTGTTCCACATCTTGAGGAATATCTTCTGTAAGGTATTTACCTCGCTACCATCGATACGGCAGTGCATGTCGTGCCATTCACCAACTACTTCTGTACCATTGATATAATAGTCGGCTACGTTCATACCCCCCGTATAGGCTATCTGTCCGTCAATGACTACGATTTTACGGTGGTCACGGTTGAAGATGGCATGAACCCATGGGAACTTAACCGGTTTGTATTCATAAATCTCGATACCATTGGCACGTATTTCCTTGAGATGCCGTTTGCGTAACGGCTTGTTGTTGGATGAGTTTCCGAATCCGTCATACAAGGCTCTTACCTTGACTCCTTCCTTTACCTTCTCAGCCAGGAGGTCGAAGAGTAGGGAGGCGATGCTGTCGTTGCGGAAGTTGAAGTATTCCAAATGAACGCTGTGCTTGGCTTGGCGGATAGCCTGAAACATGTCATCGAATTTCTCCTGTCCGCTCATCAGAAGCGTAACAGAATTATCGTGAGAAAAGCTGATGCCTTTCCCACGAAGTTGGTTGACTATTAATGAATCGCTGGTCTGTGCGCTGCACAGCGAACTGACCAGCGATAGCGTAAACGCTAAAATTATCTCTCTGAGTCTCATTTTTATTATACCATGCAGGCATAGTGATCCACAATGCCCTTCAAATGATTATCCTTATCTACTACGAGCACCGTATGCACCTTATACTGATGCATGATGCGCTGAATCTCCGAAATCTTGGTCTTCGGAGTCACCATCTTTGGTGTGGTGGTCATGATGTCGCTCACCGTCTTATTGAAGAATTCTGCCTGCCATTTCTCCATGGCACGGCGGATATCGCCATCAGTAATCAATCCGATGACACGATTGTCTTCATCAAGCGAGATTCCCAATCCCAGTTTGCCCTTGCTGACGTGGATGATAGCCTCGCCCAGGTGCATCTCCTTAGGGATGATTGGCATATCGTCGCTGCGCATCACATCTTCTGCGGTAGTCAGGAGGCGCTTACCTAATTCGCCACCAGGATGGAACTGTGCAAAGTCGCGCGGCTTGAAGTGGCGTACCTGCATCAGGGCTATTGCCAAGGCATCTCCCATCGCCAAAGCCGCAGTGGTACTGCTGGTAGGGGCGAGGTTCAGTGGACAAGCTTCCTTCTTCACCTTCACTGTGATATGATGGTTGGAATATTTCGCCAGCAGGGAATTCGGATTTCCTGTAATCGAAATAATCGGTACATTCATATGGAGTACCATTGGGATGAAACGGAGCAGTTCATCAGTCTGCCCACTGTTGCTCAGTGCCAGAACTACGTCTTTATCTGTCATTACGCCTAAATCACCGTGATATACATCCAGAGGGTTGATATAGAAAGCAGGTGTACCTGTTGATGCCAGAGTAGCTGCAATTTTGGCACCTATGTGTCCACTTTTGCCTACACCGGTTACGATAATCTTTCCTTCGCAATGATACATCATATCTACTGCCTTCTCAAAATTACTATCCATATAGGAAATTTGATCGAGTATGGCTTGAGCTTCATCACGAAGGGCTTGCTCTCCATACGAGCGGACTGTCATGTTGTCAATATCGTTTATCTTGTGATTCATTATTTTCTAAAATAAATGTTCTTTATTGAATGGAACTAATATACTTAGACAAGTTAATTAATATACTTAGACAAGTTAATTAATATACTTAGACAAGTTAATTAATATACTTTGTTAAGCGAGCAAATCAGCTATGAGAGCCTCCAGCTTGTCTAATTCCAGCATATTGGCAGCGTCACTTTTTCCCTGGTCTGGATCTGGGTGTACCTCGAAGAAGTAACCGGTTGCCCCGAAAGCCTTGGCAGCCAATGCCATCGCCGGTACGAACTTACGGTCGCCCACGGTCTTGCCATCACCTGCGCTCGGTCGCTGAACGCTGTGGGTACAGTCCATGATGACATTAGGAACTATTTCCTTCATATCAGGGATGTTACGGAAATCAACCACGAGATTGTTGTAGCCGAAGCAGTTGCCGCGCTCTGTGAGCCATACTTCCTTGGCACCGCTTTCCAAAGCTTTCTCTACAGGATATTTCATATCTCTTCCGCTCAGGAACTGTGCCTTCTTGATGTTGACAATCTTACCCGTTTTAGCAGCTGAAACCAAAAGATCGGTCTGTCGGCAGAGGAAGGCTGGTATCTGGAGAATATCGCATACTTTGCCTACAGCCTCAGCCTGATAACTCTCATGAATATCTGTGGTGATGCGAAGTCCATACTTTGACTTGATATCGCTGAGCATTTGTAGACCCTTTTCCATACCAGGACCACGGAAAGAGTGGATGCTGGTTCGGTTTGCCTTGTCAAATGATGCTTTGAATATGATATTGGTTCCTAACTTCTGGTTGATGCGCACGAGTTCCTGAGCCACTGTGTCCAGTAGTTCCATCGACTCGATGACGCATGGTCCTGCTATGAATGTTGCCATAATTATACATGTTTAATTGTTATTGACTGCAAAGTTATTAAAAAAAGAAGAGAAAAGCAAAGATTCGAGAACCTTTTTTGAGATATTATCCTTTAGGGAGTATCTTTTTCAATTTATTATGATGATATTCCAATGAAAATCATTAAATTTGCAGTGTCTTAGACGTTACTTAGCTGAATGTTCTAAGGAAGAAATAATATTGATAAATAGAATAGTCGAAGATGAAACTGATAGCAGATAGTGGTAGTACCAAGACCGATTGGGCACTGATAAGTGACCAGGGGGATGTGGTGATGACTTGTAATACGCAAGGCATCAATCCGATTCATCAGAGTGATGCAGATATATTGCAGATTCTCTGTGATAAACTAGTGTTGAACGAGCAGCCTCAGGAGGTGTTCTTTTATGGCAGTGGGGTGACAGAGGCGATGAAACCCCGTATGCAGTCCTTGTTGCAGCAGTCTTTCCCTGAAGCTAAGGTTGAAGTGGAGGGCGATATGCTGGGAGCAGCACGTGCTCTCTTTGGTGATAAACCGGGCATTGCCTGTATCCTGGGTACAGGTGCCAACAGTTGTCTTTATGATGGAAAGAACATAGTGATGAATACTCCGCCATTGGGTTACATCCTGGGAGACGAGGGTAGTGGAGCCGTGTTGGGTAAGCTGTTCCTGAATGGTATCTTCAAGGGAACACTTCCTGTTTCCCTCAAGGAGAAATACCTGGCATGGTCAGGACTTGATTATCCTACTATTATTAATAAGGTGTATAAGGAACCGTTAGCCAATCGCTTTCTGGCTTCCATCTGTCCTTTCATCTCCCAACAGATAGCCGATGGCGAGAAACATGAGAATGGTAGCGATGAGCTGAACGATGCCATGTCACTCTATCGGATGATATTAGGTAGCTTTGAATTGTTTTACCGCAACAATCTTGTTCCTTATATTGATTATGTGAAGGCAAGTGTTGAGGACATCAGCAGGTTGGCATCTGGAGTGAAAGCCTGGGATGCTTCCCTGGGAGAAAATCAGGAATTGGGATTCGTGGGAAGCATCGCCCACTATTTTGAATCGCCTCTCAGAAATGTGATGGAAGATGAGCATCACCAGAAGATAGCACTCATATTAAGAGCACCAATGAAAGGACTCATAGACTTTCATTCCCGTCAGAAATAATCAAGAGTGGTTCTTGAAAAAAAAAGTATCAGAATATTGAAATATGATGCACCAAAGTGTACGAAATGCTACGTTTTGGTGCATTTTTCGTTAATGAACCTTGATTACATAACATTTTATACATGAATTGTTAACATAATAGTACCCATGCGTGTTTATTTATTATATACCTTTGCCACCGTAAACTAGCAAGATAAATCGAGGCATACCTCTTTGAGGGGCCAATACCTTATTTATATATAGTAAAGAGAATCTAAAAAGTAAATTATTAATTTAAACCTAAAGTAATTATGAGAAAAACATCTCAGAAATTCTCGCAGAGCCGTATGCTCTGTAAAGTTGCTCTGGTAGCCTTCATGTTGGCATTCCAGGCAATGTTAGGAATCGGAGCGGGTGTCCTCAATGCTCAGACGGTTAAGGGTACGGTTGTTTCCGGTACAGACAATGAACCTCTCATTGGTGCAAGTGTCATGGTACAGGGAACTAAGGACGGTACTGTAACTGATCTTGATGGTAACTTTACCATCGCAGCAAAGAACGGACAGACACTCGAAGTTTCTTACCTGGGCTTTATTACCCAAAAGGTGAAAGTCACGGGTTCGGTAATCAACGTAACCTTGAATGAGGACAAGCAATCTCTTGATGAAGTCGTCGTTGTTGGTTATGGAGTTCAGAAGAAAAAGTTGGTGACGGGTGCTACCGTTCAGTTGAAGGGCGACGATATCGCCAAGCTCAACACTACCAACCCTCTTTCTGCCATGCAGGGTCAGACTCCTGGTGTTAACATCGTTTCTACTTCTGGTCAGCCGGGTGCTGCCATGAGTGTTACCATCCGTGGTTTGGGTACTGTTGGTAATTCACAGCCTCTTTATCTGATTGACGGTGTGGGTGGTGATATCACAACCTTGAATCCTGCCGACATCGAGAGCATCGACGTCTTGAAGGATGCAGCTTCTGCTGCTATCTATGGTGCGCAGGCTGCCAATGGTGTTGTCCTCGTTACAACCAAGAGCGGTAAGGAAGGTTCTTCCAAGATTACGTACGATGGATATGTTGGTTGGCAGACACTGGGTCGTAAGTTTGAGATGCTCAATGCTAACCAGTATATGCAGATTATGGATGAGGCTTTGCTGAACTCATATATGTCGCCAATCGACTGGACTTCTCTCAGCGCTATCCGTGATGCAAATGGTAATGTTTATAATACAGACTGGATTGACCAGGCTGTAGACAATGGTGCCTTGACCACAAGCCACAGCCTGGCTTTTACCGGTGGTAGCAAGACATCTACTTATTCTATTTCTGGTGGTTATACAGGACAGGACGGTCTTATTGGCGGTTCTGACGTTTCTTATTATAAGAGGTATAACTTCCGTGCCAATTCTGAACACAAGATGTGGAATGGATTGGTAACTATCTGTGAGCACGTTGGTTTTGTTTATAAGGATAGCCGTGGCATGGGTACCGGTAATATCTATAACAACAACCTCCGCAGTGCATTCTCTACTTCTCCTCTGGTTCCTGTTTATGATGCTAATGGTAACTATTATTCTACCGTTGATTCAGACTGGAACAAGAATGATGGTAACCCTTATGGTACTATGATGATGAATCGCTTCAACCAGAGCAAGAATACTTCGGTTGATGCGAATGTATATGTGCAGATTGAACCTATCAAGAACCTGAAGTTCAAGACTGTATTCGGTTTGAACTATGGTGGCTCTAACTATCGTTCATTTACTCCTATTTATAAGTTTACTCCTCAGAGCGGTAATGGTGTCACCAAGGTGAACCAGGGCAATGGCAATGGTACTTCTCTGGTTTGGACCAATACCCTGACTTACGATTTCAATATCAAGGAGCACCATATCAGTGCTTTGCTGGGTAGTGAGACTGCCAAGTACGATGGTGAGTCAACAGGTAGTTATGGTGTTAACCTGACTGCAGGTTTTGATGACTGGGAGCATGCTTATGTTGAGAATACTGAGAAGGGACATGCCGACCGCAAGGTTAGTGGTGGTCCTTACGATGCTACCCGTGGTCAGTCTTTCTTTGCCCGTTTGGGTTGGTCTTGGAAGGATCGCTACATGGTGAATGCTACCATGCGTGCCGATGGTTCTTCTAAGTTTGC
>CAKPWR010000086.1 GCA_934196725.1 uncultured Prevotella sp. | reverse complement strand
TCTACATAGTAGAATTTCTTGCTGAAGAGGTTAACGTCAAAGCTTCTCTTTGTACGGTGCTTTGAGTGAGACACATTACAACCTAACTGTGCCTTCTTACCTGTAATTTGACAAATCTTAGACATTTCTATCTTTAATTTTCTAATTCGTTAATTATTACCTATTCCAAACAGAGTGCAAAATTACAAAAATATTCGGTAATAACAAAATAATCCCTAAAAGAACGATGTCTTTTAAGGATTATTAATACTTTATCTGTCAAAATTAGCATTTTATGCCTATTTTTTCAGTTCTTCTGCATGTTCCTTGAGGAATTCCAGCATGCCCTTAAGCGCTGTATTTGTGGCGATTGCGAGATTGATGTCACGACCGAAATCTTCTGTGAGCTTCACCACGTGAACGTCGTCCTTGTTGCCATAACCGATATAAATTGTACCCACTGGAATGGCAGGAGTGCCACCTGTAGGACCAGCGCAACCTGTTGCTGAAATGGCAAAGTCTACGTTCAGGGTCTTGATGGCACCCAGCACCATCTCTCTAGCCACTTCCTCGCAAACGGCAGTCTGCTCCTCCAGCACCTCATGGCTCACGCCCAGGAGATTCTCCTTGACCTCGTTGGTATAGCTTACTACGCCACCCTTGAAGTAATTGCTGGCTCCTGGTACAGAGATGATTGCCTCGGCGATGCGACCACCTGTGCAGCTCTCTGCCGTACCCACTGTCTTGTCACTGTTGTAGAGCATCTCCTGGATGCCCTTACTCAATATTTTTGTTTCAAATTCCATTCTGAATTAAAATATATAATGTATAACTTACTTAAACGTTACTTTCGAATATGCTGGCAGGTCGATGGTAGCGAACTCACCGTCACGATACTTGAAGGTGCCCACGCAGCCAATCATTGCCGCATTATCGGTGGTATAGCTGAACTTAGGGATATAGATGGTCCAGCCAAAACGCTTGGCATGGTCGTGGAAGGCATTGCGGAGACCGTTGTTGGCACTCACGCCACCAGCCACTGCCACGTGCTTGATGCCCGTCTGCTTCACTGCCATGCGGAGCTTCTTCATCAGGATATCCACGATGGTGAACTCGATGCTTGCAGCCAGGTCAAACTTGTTCTTCTCTACGAAGTCAGGATCCTCAGCCACCCACTTGCGCAGACTGTAGAGGAAACTGGTTTTGAAGCCGGAGAAGCTGTAGTTCAAGCCAGGGATGTGAGGTTCAGAGAAGCTGAAAGCCTTCGGATTACCCTGGCGGGCATACTTGTCTACGATAGGACCACCCGGATAGCCCCACTCCAGCACCTTGGCGCACTTATCTATCGCCTCACCGGCAGCATCATCGATAGTCTGACCGAGAACCTCCATATCGTTGTAGGCATTCACCTTCACAATCTGCGAGTTTCCACCGCTCACAAGAAGACAGATAAATGGGAATGGAGGTGCACTCTGGTCATCATCGCTCTCCTTGATGAAATGCGCCATCACATGACCCTGCAGGTGGTTCACGTCAATCATCGGAATATTGAGCGAACGGGCGAAACCCTTGGCAAAGCTCACACCCACGAGGAGCGAACCCATCAGACCCGGACCACGGGTGAAGGCTACGGCAGAAAGATCTTCCTTCGTGATGCCGGCACGGGCGATGGCCTGGTCTACAACAGGAACCACATTCTGCTGATGAGCGCGTGAAGCCAGCTCAGGCACCACACCACCGTAAGCTCTGTGAACTTCCTGGGAAGCGGTCACATTGCTCAGCAATACTCCGTTCTTGAGCACTGCGGCAGAGGTATCGTCGCAGCTGCTCTCTATACCTAATATATATATATCCTTCATTTCTTATATTATAATGTTAAGTGTTAAATGTTAAGTGTTAAATGATTCAGCAAACTTTATGCGCCTGCCCAACTTAACATTTAACACTTAACATTTAACATTAATAAGTCAAAACTTCCACACCGGTCTCTGTCATCACGAGGGTATGCTCCCACTGTGCAGATGGTTTCTCATCACCGGTGATAACCTCCCATCCGTATGGATCATCCGCATCGATGAACACCTGATAGGTTCCCATGTTGATCATAGGCTCGATGGTGAACACCATACCCGGAACGAGCAACATACCGGTTCCGCGATGGCCATAGTGGAGAACCTCAGGCTCCTCATGGAAGTGAATGCCCACGCCATGACCGCAGAGGTCACGAACCACTCCATAGCCGTACTTCTTGCAATGCTTCTCGATGGCATGGCCGATGTCGCCTACGAAGCTGTAAGGCTTGGCAGCCTCCATACCAATCTCCAGACACTCCTTAGCCACGCGCACCAGCTGCTCCTTCTCTGGAGTAGTCTTGCCGCCTACGATAAACATACGGCTGGCATCAGCATAGTAACCGTCTACGATGGTAGTCATGTCCACGTTGATGATGTCGCCCTCTTCGAGAACATCCTCTTCCTTAGGAATACCGTGGCAAACCACCTCGTTGATAGAAGTACAAACGCTCTTAGGATAGCCTTCATAGTTGAGGCAGGCAGGAATCGCATCATGATCCTTGCAATACTGCATGCAGAGGTCGTCGATTTCCTGTGTATTGATACCTGGACGGATCATCTCGGCTACAGCGTCGAGACAACCGGTATTGACGACGCCGCTCTTGCGGATGCCCTCAATCTGCTCAGGAGTCTTAATCAAGTCGCGGGTAGGAACCAGCTTACCCTTATTTTCCCAAAACATCACCTGCTTGTCGAGCTCAGTAAGAGGCTGTCCAGGCAGGCAATGCCATCTCTTTTTCTTAACCATTGTCTTGTTGTTTTTAATATTTGCGACTGCAAAAGTACATCATTTATTGCAGAATGCAAAATAAAATGGTAATTATTTGCAATTGGGCTGCAAATAATCACCATAAATTATTACTTCAATTCGATAGCCAAATCGTTACTTCAGATAATCATAGATCTTGTCGCACCAGTCTTCTCCGTTCTGCGGACAATAGGTGAACAGCCCCATCTCCGAGGCAGCGCAGCAGTTGCGTGGACCGTCATCGATGAAGAGACATTCCTCCGGCATCGTCTGTTCCTGTCCCAGCACATAGCGGAAGAAGTTCTCATCCGGCTTCATGTATTTCACCTCATAGCTGCGATACATCGCATCAAAATAGTCACCGATAGGATGACCGTCGCCGGAGAACGCCTCGCTGTCTACCCAAGCCGAAACGTAGGGATTGGTATTGCTGAGGAGAACCACGCGATAGCCCTGTTCCTTCAGTTTTCTGAGCGCTTTGAGGTTGCGGGCTGGCACCTCTTTCATATAGCCCAGCCAGCAGTGCTGCAGCTCTTCGAAGCTCACCTCTCTGCCCAGCTTTTCGCTCACCATCCGGCGATATTCTTCTTCAGAGATTTTTCCCTCTTCCAGCTGGCCGTTCAAGCCCACCTGCTTGTAGGGGTCCATCTTCTCGGCAAACTCCTTCATTCCCAACTCAATAAAGCGTTTGCTTGCCTCATTCTCGTCGAGGGTGATGATAACGCCACCCATATCAAAAATAACTGTCTTGATCATAATTATCCTAAAAACGTTTGTATTCTTATTCAAGTTTCGCAAGTTTTGCCCTTTCAGGGCGTGCTGCTGCAATGAACTTCTGCCCTTTCAGGGCGTATAGTCCAAAAGCCTGGCATTAAACACTTTGAAGCCTCTTATCTTTTAGAACAGCTCCAGCTTGTTCTTTCTTGCTTCTTCCAGCGATGCTATCTTGGCCTGCTGCTCGTGATATTCATTGCGGAGGCGCTCATAGCGCTCATCCAGCTCTGCCACGAACTTAGGGCATTCGGTCTCGTTGAGGAAACGGGTGCAGATGCCGGCATTGAGCGAAGCATCCTTCACCCAGATAACCGGACCGTCGTAAACCGGGGCTATCTTCAGTGCTACATGCAGCTCGCTCGTCGTCGCTCCACCCACCATGATAGGGATGCGGAGACCCGCCTTCTGCATTTCCTTCGCCACATGCACCATCTCCTCGAGCGATGGCGTAATCAGGCCGCTCAGTCCTATGGCATCCACCTTTTCCTCTATCGCCTTCTTCACGATCTGTTCGGCAGGAACCATGACGCCCAAGTCGATGATTTCGAAGTTGTTGCACGACATCACCACGCATACGATGTTCTTGCCGATGTCGTGGACGTCGCCCTTCACCGTAGCCATCAGAATCTTGCCAGCCGAGGTGCTGCCACCCTGCTTTTCCGCCTCGATATGAGGCTGGAGGATAGAAACCGCCGATTTCATCGTACGTGCGGTCTTCACCACCTGCGGCAGGAACATTTCGCCCCTGCCGAAGAGCTCGCCCACCAGGTTCATTCCGTCCATCAGCGGACCCTCGATGACGTTCACGGCATGCGGATATTTCTGCAGAGCCTCGTCGATATCCGGCTGCAGGAACTCGGTGATGCCCTTCTGCAGCGCATACTTCAAGCGCTCCTCAACCGGCTGCTTTCTCCATTCCGGAGCTGCAGGCTTCTTCACCGGAGCACCGCCAGCCTTGGCAGCTGCCTTGGCTGCATCTGCCTTTGCCTTGATTTCGGCAGCCAGCTCGATAAGGTCATCGGCAGCACCCTTTCTGCGGTTCAGTACCACGTCCTCGATGAGTTCAAGCTGTTCTTTAGGTATCTTGTCGTAATCCATTCTCGCCTTGGCATTTACGATACCGAAGTCCATACCCACTTTCTGGGCATGATGCAGGAAGACACAGTGGATAGCTTCACGGATATAGGTGTTGCCGCGGAACGAGAACGAGAGGTTGCTGACACCACCGCTCACGTGGGCTCCAGGCAGATTCTGATGAATCCACTCGGTGGCACGGATGAATTCTACGGCATAGTTGTCGTGCTCCTCCATACCCGTTGCGATGGCGAGCACGTTAGGGTCGAAGATGATGTCGAGCGGATTCATGCCCAGCTTGTCCACCAGCAGGCGGTAAGCACGCTCGGCTATCTCGATGCGGCGCTCAAAGGTAGTAGCCTGACCCACTTCATCGAAGCACATCACCACCACGGCAGCGCCATATCGCATCACGTCCCTGGCATGCGAGAGGAACACCTCCTCACCCTCCTTCAGCGAGATGGAATTGACGATGCACTTGCCCTGGCAGCATTTCAGACCAGCCAGGATCACATCCCATTTAGAGGAGTCAATCATCACCGGAACCTTGGCTATCTCCGGCTCAGCCGCTATCATATTGAGGAAGTTCACCATCTCAGCCTTCGCATCCAGCAGTCCGTCGTCCATATTGACGTCTACCACGGCAGCTCCGTCAGCCACCTGCTTGCGTGCTATACCGATGGCTTCCTCATAACCTTTTTCATTAATCAAACGCAGGAACTTCCTGCTACCAGCCACGTTACAGCGCTCACCCACGTTCACGAACCTGCTGGCGTCCACCGGCAGATGAACGGAATCATCGACCTGCAGGAGGTCCAGTCCTGAGAGCCACATATACTTAGGCTTCTCCACCACCTGATGCGGCTTCTTCCCCTCAGCCAACCGGGCGTAATGAGCGATGAATTCGGGACTTGTGCCACAGCAGCCGCCGATGATGTTCACGATGCCTTCATCGATGAATTCGGCAATTTTCGGAGCCATCGACTCAGCTGTCTCGTCATATTCGCCCATTTCGTTAGGCAGTCCGGCATTAGGATGTGCACTGATATAATAAGGTGCCACCTTTGCCAGATGCTCGATGAACGGCTTCATCTGAGGCGCACCGAAGGCGCAGTTCATGCCCACGGAGAAGATTGGATAAGGAGAGAGCGAGGCGAGGAAAGCATCCACCGTCTGACCGCTCAGTGTTCTGCCAGCCAGGTCGCTCACCGTCAGACTGATCATGATAGGCAGCTCCACCCCATGCTTCTTCATCATGGTGATGGCAGCATCAATCATCGCCTTGCAGTTGAGCGTATCAAAGATGGTTTCGATGAGAATCACGTCCGCTCCACCCTCGATAAGACCATCCACCTGTTCGCAGACATCGGTGAAGAGTTCATCGTATGTAATCTCGCGGGCGGCAGGATTGCTGACGTCCGGACTCATGGAACAGGTCTTGTTGGTTGGTCCCACGTCTCCGGCAACGAAGCGTGGCTTGTCGGGTGTAGAAAACTTATCGCATTCGATGCGTGCCAGTCGTGCGCCCTCGAACGCCATTTCGCGTGCGCAGTCTTCCAGGTGATAATCAGCCTGCGAGATGCGCTGACACGAGAAGGTATTGGCTGTGATGATGTCGGCGCCAGCCTCCAGGTAGCGTCGGTAGATGTCCGAGATGACATCAGGGCGGGTGATATTGAGCATGTCGTTGTTGCCCTTCATCATTCCCGGCACATCGCGGAACCTTTCGCCACGGAAGTCATCCTCGGTCAGATTATATTTCTGAATCTCCGTACCCATGGCACCGTCAAGAATCAGAATCCTTTCCTTAACAATCTCTCTTATATTCTTCATCGGCTTAAAAGTGCTTAATGGCTCTATCCATCTCTCTTCTGTCCTCTTTCTCTTTCAGAGTCTGACGCTTGTCATACTCCTTCTTACCCTTGCAGAGGGCGATATCCACCTTGGCGCGGCCCTTGTCATCAATGAAGATGAGCGTAGGGACGATGGTGAAGCCCGGCTGCTTGCTGTCCTCCTCCAGTCGGCGCAGTTCGCGCTTGGTGAGCAGCAGCTTGCGGTCTCTGCGCGCCTCGTGATTGCCAAACGAGCCGTAGAAGTAAGGAGAAATATTCATTCCCTTCACCCAGAGCTCGCCCTGGTAGAAATCACAGTAGCAGTCTACCAGCGATGCCTTACCGCCGCGGATAGACTTAATCTCAGTACCCGTGAGCACGATGCCCGCGGTATAGGTGTCAACGAAGAAGTATTCGAACGAAGCCTTCTTGTTGCGTATCTGTATCGGACTCTTCTTTCGGAGTTCCTGTTCTTGCTTGTTCATATATATAATAATGTATAATTTATAATGAATAATGAATAATTGAAAAATAATCACTAATCATTAATCACTAATCACTAATCATTAATCACTAATCATTAATCACTAATCACTAGTCACTACTCAATAGTAGCGAAGTTCTCGATATGCTCATCGATGTAGAACGCCACCTTGCTGGTCCATTCCTCCTCATTTTCAACGAATTCATCGTCGAAGTCATCAAATTCCGGAAATCTCTCGTAGAGCGCCATGAACTCCTCGTCGCTCATCTCGCCCTCAATGTCCTCATGATGACTCTTGTATAGGAAATGACTCTTCTTGATGAGCTTCGAGAGCTCCACCAGCCCCCAGTTGCGGAACGCCTTGTCCGTAGGATTCTTCCAGAGGAAGGCACCATAGCCGTTGTGGATGAGCTGAATCATGCCACCATCCATCATCTCCTCGTGCAGGGTATCCCATGCCAGGAGCGTAATCTGGTCGCTGTTCAGCTCAGCCATGTTCCGGGCAGTAAGCTCCCCACCAATCGCCTCGCGGATGGCATCCACGAAAGCCTTTACAAACTCGTCCATGCCAGCCTCGGCAGCCTGCTGAAGCACGGCATCCTTTATCTTAACTTCGATCATAATCTACAAAAAATGCTATTTTCAGTTTGCAAAGATACATGAATTTGTGCATAAACCCAAGAAAAAATCTAAATATTAGGTTAAAGAGTTAAAAAGAATACCCATTTTTAGGTATTTTCCGGATTTTTTTTGTACTTTTGTGGTCGGAAATCATGTCGCAAGACAGATGTTTCAGCAAGAAAGTGAAATTTCTATAAGGATTTATACTTATATATATTCATTAATATAAAATTTAGCGAATATGATCTATTCTAAAGAAGTAGACAACATGTGCGTTGTCGCTAAGGGTC
>CAKPWR010000085.1 GCA_934196725.1 uncultured Prevotella sp. | reverse complement strand
CTGGAATATTTTGGGTAAAAACATTTGGGGAATCTGGAACATTTTGGGCAAAAACATTTGGGGAATCTGGAATATTTTGTATCTTTGCACTCAAAATCAAAATGTTATGGCAAATATTGTGTTTGAAAGAAAAATATATGATAAGATGCTTGCTTGGAAGCAAGAGCGTCAGGGGAAGTCTGCGCTTCTTATCAAGGGAGCAAGACGCATAGGAAAATCTACTATAGTGCGTACTTTTGCTGAGCGAGAGTACAAAAGCTATATATTGATTGATTTCTCTATGGCTTCAAAGGCTGTTACAGATCTTTTTGAAGATTTAATGAATTTAGATTTTATCTTTCTTCGCCTTCAGTCTATTTATCAGGTGGTCCTGGAGAAGCGAAAGTCTGTGATTATTTTTGATGAAGTGCAACTTTGTCCTAAGGCTCGCCAAGCTATTAAACATCTAGTGGCTGATGGTAGATACGATTATATAGAGACGGGTTCTCTAATTAGTATAAAAAAGAATGTAGCTAATATTATCATCCCAAGTGAAGAGACGCGTTTGGAAATGTATCCAATGGACTTTGAGGAATTTTGCTGGGCTTTAGGGGATAAAGTTACGATGCCCTTGCTCAAACAATTTTTTGATTCACGGATCCCTTTGGAAGCTGCTCATCGAGAAACTATGCGTCGGCTTCGCCTTTATATGCTTGTTGGTGGAATGCCACAAGCTGTAAAAGAATATCTTGAGACGAATAATCTTAGTAAGACGGATGCTGTGAAAAGGGAAATTTTGGAACTCTATTTGGATGATTTTAGAAAGATCGACAATAGTGGACGAGCAGCTAAACTTTTTGCTAATATACCTGCTCAGCTGAATAATAATGCATCTAGATACCAAGTAGCTAGTGTGTTGGATGATTCTGAACGTAAGAACATAATGGGTATATTGGAGGAAATGAAGGATAGTATGGTTGTAAATTTTGCCTATCATGCCAATGATCCGAATGTAGGTCTGGCTCTTCATAGTGATGGTAATTTCTATAAAATGTTTACGGCAGATACGGGGCTTTTTGTGACTCTCGCCTTTTGGGACAAAGATCATACTGAAAATATTATTTATGAAAAGCTTTTGAGTGATAAGCTGAGTAGTGATATGGGATATGTATATGAGAATCTTGTAGCGCAGATGTTAGTAGCTTCTGGCAATAAACTTTATTATTATACTTTCCCTCATGCCACTAGCCATAAAAGTTATGAAGTGGATTTCCTTCTTTCAAGAGGAAAGAAAATTTATCCGATAGAGGTGAAATCCTCAGGATATAATACTCATAAGTCACTAGACGAGTTTAGTGCTAAATATTCTGATCGAATAGATAAGAGATATCTCTTGTATACAAAGGATTTGAAGAAAGATGGACAAACGCTCCTCTTACCGATTTATATGACTCCTTTGTTGTGATTTCCTCTTCAAATAGGTTTGATGGTGTATCATTTTCGTTATAATGTTGGCTATCAAACCTATTTGGTACTTCTCATAAAGTATTTGTTACACCCCGCAAAGTCTTTTTCTGCCTTTTCTGTTACTTTTGTCAACAGATTTGAGAAACAACTCAATCTTATAACTGAATTTATTAACTTAATAACAAATTGTAAAGCTTATGAAAAAGTTATTTACTTTGATTGTAGCAGCTTTCATGGCTGCAAGTGTGAATGCTCAGACAGAGACTCCTCTTGTTTTGGGTGGTGGCTGGAATGCTGGTTTTGCCGGCGATGCTGATGCTTATGACTTCACTATCTCCAAGCAGTGGGGTGCAGCAGAATTTGCCTGCAACGTCAACTCTGCAGATTATCCTAAGTATATCCTCGAGTTCGAAGAACCGCTTCCTGCCAACTGCCAGGTGAACTATACCTGGAAGGCTTCTGCTGATGCAGAGGGCGATGCTACTCCTGCTTATGGTCGTGCCGTAGGTGATGGAACAACCAAGAAATATGAATTGGCTTTCGATGCTGAGCATCCTTACATCGTGGGTGTAAGCGTGCAGCATACCGATGCTGAGGAAGTGAACCTGAAGGTGAAGAAGCTGACACTGGTTGGTGCTGATGGTTCTGAAAAGAAGGTTGATGCCACCTTCACAGGTTGGGCTGGTACTGATAACACCGTATCTTATAAGGGTGTGGTATCTTTCGATTCTCAGTGGCAGCAGCTCGCCATCAATGGTTTGGCTGGCAAGAGCGATGTTACCGTGAAGGTGAAATTGGCTGAGCCTACTCCAAATGTCCAGATGTGTGTAGATTACGAGGAGGGTTCTGAGTGGCCTTCATTCAACGGCAGCGACGAGACTACCTTTACCACTAAGGAAGGTGCAGTCATCAAGACTATGGGTATTCAATATACTGACCCGGAAAAGAATCCTGCAAAGGTTTCTGTGCTCGGCGCCTGGTTGATTACTACAACCACAGGCATCTCTAACATCGAGAATGTCAAGCTGCAGGATGGCAAGGCTTTCAATCTTGCCGGTCAGCAGGTAGCCAAGGGCTACAAGGGTATCGTGATCAAGAATGGTAAAAAGATGGTTATCAAGTAACAAATGAGACGACTTACAATGCTCGCCTCTCTCCTCATGGTTATGTGCCTCCAGATGGCGGCACAGACCTGGGAAGAGGTGAAAGTGGGGATTTCTACTCGCAAGACCCTCACTTATGTACCAAAGAATGTTGAGAAATCACCTGCCTTGGTGATTTCTCTTCATGGTATGAATCAAGACCCAGAGTATCAGCAGAAACAGACGCAATGGAATGCGCTGGCCGATACCGAGGGTTTTATTGTTACCTATCCGCTGGGTAATAACAAGATGTGGGATACCAGCGGTACGGGTGATGTGAAGTTTGTGGAGGCTATCATGAAGGATATGGAGCTGAAACACAATGTGGATAAGAACCGCATCTATCTCTCGGGCTTCTCCATGGGTAGCTGGCTGGGTTACCACTGTTTGGAAACTCTTGGCGATAAGATTGCTGCTTTCGGACCAGTTAGTGGTGTGGATATCGGCAAGCAGCCTAAGGCAAACCGCAAGGTGTCTATCATGCATATCCATGGTACGGGCGATGACGTGTTCAAATATACGGGCGACCCTTCTCACATGGCTGGCGGTTATCCTAGCATTGAGGAATATGTAAAGAAGTGGGCTACCTACGAAGGTTGCGATGCAAGCAATCCGCAGGTAATCCGTCCTTATCCTGCCAGCAGCACAGGTACCAAAGCTACACGTACTATATATAATAATGTGAACGATGGAGTAGAGGTGAACCTGATTGCCATCGACGGCAAGGGCCACTGGCATTCCAACGAAGCAAACGGTGTGAACTCTACCAAGGAACTCTGGACCTTCTTCAAGCGCCATCAGCTGAATCAGGCTTCCGCTCCCGACCCAAACTTTCAGATTTATCTCTGCTTCGGACAGTCGAACATGGAAGGAAATGCTGCCATCGAAGCGCAGGATAAGACGGGAGTAAACCCAAGATTCTTGGCAATGTACACTCTGGATAATGCGCAGGCAGGCTGGACCATGGGACTCTGGCATACAGCCGTTCCGCCTCAGGCTCGTCCTTACACCCGTTTGTCGGTAGTAGATTATTTCGGCAGAAAGATGGTGGATAATCTTCCGGAAGAAGTGAAGGTGGGTACGATTACCGTAGCCGTGGGTGGTGCCAGCATCGACCTCTTCGATAAGGATAAGTATCAGGCTTATCTTAATAATGCCAATACAGCCGATTGGCTTCGCAATTATGCCAAGGAATATGGCGGAAATCCATACGGTCGCCTCATCGAACTCGCCAAGATGGCTCAGCAGAAGGGTGTTATCAAGGGCATCCTGCTGCATCAAGGGGAGACCAATAATTGCGATCCTACCTGGCCTTCTAAGGTAAAGAAAATCTACAACGATATACTCGCCGATTTGGGACTTGATGCCAAGGATGTACCATTGCTTGTGGGGGAATTGGGACAGAAAGACCAGAACGCTGCCTGCTGGGGACATAATGCCATTATCGACAATATTGCTGCTACGATTCCTACAGCTCATGTCGTTTCTTCCAAGGATTGTCCTCTGCAGAGCGACCGACTCCATTTCACAGCAGAGGGCTATCGCATGTTTGGCAAGCGTTATGCGTCAGTGATGCTGGAGTTGCTAGGCGTTATCCCTGTGGAGAATCGCAACTACTTTATCCGCTATGAGTCTCATGCCGGTGCCAACCTCTGGGATCAGCAGGCCATCTATGCCTTGCCTAAGGCTTTGGAGAAGGGTGCCAAGTATACGCTGACCATGAAGGTGAGAACTTCAGCCAACTGCGAGGAACTGGGCTTCTGGCCTATCTGGAATGCAAGCGACAACAAGAACCAGTGGGGTGGCAGCGATGATGTGCAGTATCTGGCTGCCTATCCTGTTGAGGCTGGTGAGTGGAAGACGCTGAGCTGGAATTTCACAGCCAACTTTGCTCTGGATACTTTCCAGTTTGTTTTCGGTAAATACGGTGGTACACTCGATATTGATGACCTGGTACTGGTGAAGGAAGGAACATCAGAGAATCTGATAGCCAACGCCGATTTCTCAGCCAGGCATATCCAGGGCTGGAGTACCAACTGGAATGGCCCAAGCTATTATCTTGCCAACGATGCCTATATAGCTTCTGGTATCGAAAAGCCTGTTGTAGCAACCGTAAAGAAATCTGCGGATAAGGCTTACTACACCCTTCAGGGTGTGAAGGTAGATCGTCCTACCAAGGGCATCTATATTCATGGCGGTAAGAAAATCGTGATTAAATAAATATAGAAGAAATGAACAGATTATCATTCGTAGCATCAATGCTGATGATGTGCCTCCCGATGACGATGATGGCACAGAAAAACGGGGCGAAGGCGCAGGATAAGCCCGACCCAAATTTTCAGATCTATCTCTGCTTCGGACAGTCGAACATGGAGGGAAATGCCGCCATTGAGGACGAGGACCGAACTGGTGTGAATCCAAGATTCATGGCAATGTATGCCGTGGATGATGAAAAGGCTGGATGGAAAAAGGGACAGTGGCATACTGCCGTTCCGCCTCAGGCAAGACCAAGCACAGGTCTCACTCCTGTGGATTACTTCGGCAGAAAGATGGTGGCTAACTTGCCAGAGAATGTGAAGGTGGGTACCATCACCGTAGCCGTAGGCGGAGCCAGCATCGACCTCTTCGACAAGCGCACCTATAAGGCGTATCTGAAGAAGCAGCCCGACTGGATGAAGAACTTCGCTTCCCAGTATAACGGCAATCCATACGCCCGACTCATCGAGCTCGCCAAGCTTGCCCAAAAGCAGGGAGTTATCAAGGGAATCCTGCTGCATCAGGGTGAAACCAACAATGGTGATGCCAACTGGCCTAACAGAGTGAAGACCGTATATAACGATATTCTGAAAGAGTTGAATCTGAAGGCTGAGGATGTGCCTTTGCTTGTGGGTGAAACGGTTCAGCAAGATCAGGGCGGTAAGTGCTGGCAGCATATCGCCATTGTGGATGATATCGCCAAGACCATCCCTACTGCCCACGTCATCTCTTCCAAGGGATGTCCGCAGCGTGGCGACGGATTGCACTTCATTGCCGAGAGCTATCGCACCATGGGTAAGCGTTATGCCAACATGATGCTCTCGCTGCTCGGTATCATTCCGGATGCCAACTATCCACGTGTGGATAAAGACCGCCGTGCCTATGTCAAGCTCCACGCACCGGAGGCTAAGCAGGTCATCTTCGACATCTGCGGAAAGAAGTATCCGATGAAGAAGGACCTGGATGGCGACTGGTATGGTGTTTCTGATCCTCTGGTAGTAGGTTTCCACTATTATTTCCTGAATGTGGATGGTGTGCAGGTGGTAGATCCGGCAAGCGAAACCTATTTTGGCTGCTGCCGTGAGGCGAGTGGTCTGGAGGTTCCTGAGGGAGCCGAAGGCAACTACTATCGTCCTCAGCAGGGAGTGGCGCAGGGTCAGGTTCGTTCGGTATCTTACTATGCTGCATCGCAGGGCAAGTTCCGCAGAGCCATGGTTTATACTCCGGCAGAATACGAAACCAATCTTACCAAGCGCTATCCAGTGCTCTATCTGCAGCACGGAATGGGAGAGGACGAGACAGGTTGGAGCCATCAGGGCAATATGCAGCACATCATGGACAATCTTATTGCCGAAGGCAAGGCTGAGCCTATGATTGTGGTGATGGAGAGCGGCGATGTAAAGCAACCTTTCGTGCCACGTCCGGGCAAGAATGTGGATGAGGAACGCAACCAATATGGTGCTTCTTTCTACGATGTGATTATTAAGGATCTGATTCCGATGGTAGATCAGAAGTTCCGCACTTATACTGATAGAAACCATCGTGCGATGGCAGGCCTGTCATGGGGCGGTTGCCAGACTTTCAACACCGTGTTGCCGAATATGGATAAGTTCTCGGCTTTGGGAACCTTCAGCGGTGCACTCTTCGGTGTGGATGTCAAGACCTGCTTCAATGGCGTTTTTGCCGATGCAGCGAAGTTCAACAGCCAGATAAACTATATGTTCATGGGCTGCGGTTCTGAAGAGAACTTCGGCACGGAGAAGATGGCGAAGGAGCTGAAGGACCTGGGCATCAAGCTTGATGTCTATGTTTCTCCAGGTACCCATCACGAATGGCTCACCTGGCGCAGATGTTTCAAGGAATTCGTTCCTCATCTGTTTAAGTAACCTGGTAGCAGCTTACGAAGGATTCATGTGTAATTTTATAAACATAAAGATTTTAGTTTAAAATCTATAGGTTAGTTTGATAATTAGGGGGTGTTTTGCAAAGAAGCACTCCTTTTTTTCTTCTTTAAAGAAATTTGTGTATGAAAACATGGATGTGTGCAATGTTGATGACACTGTCATCAGATTATCGAACCTCAATAAAATGAATAGTCTATGAACAACTTTTTCAATAAAATAGTTAGATTGTTTTGTTTATGTGTATTCCTTTTTGGGCATTCCTCTGCGGATGCCCAAAACAAGGAATTACCCGTAGATATCAATCCTTATTTCGGACCTGTAAGCAAGCAGCCTATCATGCCTAATGCGGCTGGCTTCATCCAGAGATGGTTGCTCCTGGAGCCTATCTCCGTGCCAGTCAAGAGCAATATCGTATTTACTGATTCTTATCTGAAGGAGATATTCCATACGCAGTATTTCCCTAAACAGATGGAAATCCTGCCTAAGGATGGAACCATCGTGAAGGTGGGGAAGGAAAAACTGAAATGGCATGCGCTGGATAGTAAACTGTTTAATGTGAAGCTCTTCCGTTTCGCCACTTCGTTTAAGAAACCCAAGTATGGGGTTTTGTTCTGGGCGGTTACCGTTATCGATTGTCCTGAGGAAATGAAAGACGTCCGATTGGCTGTTGGCTCGAATGGTGCCTCCATGTGGTGGCTCAATGGCGAGGAGGCGGTGATGCTCGAAGGCGACCGAAGGATGGTTCGCGATGATGTGGTTTCTAAGAAGCTTACCTTGAAGAAAGGTAGGAATATTCTTCGTGGTGCAGTCATTAATGGACCTGGCATGAGCGACTTCTGTGTCCGATTCATCGACGTACAAGGGAAGCCAGTAAGAAACCTGTCCATTCACGTGAAGTAGTGCAATCAATATAGAAAGTTATGAAACAGAACAATATATTTTTCAGATATTTTAGCCCGGTTGCTGCTCAGCAGAAACTTTATGTTGCTGTTTTGGTTGCCTTGTTGTCTTCTTCTGCTTACGAGGCAGAAGCCCAGGTTGGCGAACCTTTCATTCATGATCCTTCTACCATTGCCCTGTGTGATGGAAAGTATTATACCTTTGGAACGGGTGAAGGTGGACTCTGGTCGGAGGATGGCTGGACCTGGCAGGGTGGTGCTGTTCGTCCCGGCAGAGGAGCGGCTCCTGATGTGTTGAAGATTGGCGACCGTTATCTTGTAGCCTACAGTGCTACGGGTGGTGGATTGGGAGGCAGTCATCGCGGTGATGTCCTGACGATGTGGAACAAAACGCTCGATCCGAAATCGCCTGATTTCAAATATACCGAACCGGTGGTGGTGGCTTCTTCCTTGGATGATGAAGACTGTGATGCCATTGATGCGGGCTTGTTGCTCGACCCTACTACCGGCAGACTCTGGCTCAGTTATGGTACCTATTTCGGATTTATCCGTCTGGTAGAGCTAGATCCGAAGACGGGTAAGCGGATGGAAGGCAACGAACCCGTCAATATCGCCATCGACTGCGAAGCTACTGATTTGATTTACCGCAACGGCTGGTATTATCTTCTCGGCACTCATGGCACCTGTTGCGATGGTCCTAATTCTACCTACAATATCGTGGTGGGACGTTCGCGAAAGATAACCGGTCCATACGT
>CAKPWR010000084.1 GCA_934196725.1 uncultured Prevotella sp. | reverse complement strand
AAACGGGACTCGGACCCGCGACCCCAACCTTGGCAAGGTTGTGCTCTACCAACTGAGCTATTTCCGCTTATTTCCTACTCTTCATAGGAGCGTTCCTCTGAATGCGAGTGCAAAGGTACTACTTTTTTCTGAATTACCAAACTTTTCTTGAACTTTTTTTGAAAAAAAGATGCATTTTGCCTTTTTTTTAGGCAAAAACGCACCTTTTTCCGTATTTATTGGTCCCTTTTACTGGTTTTCTTCATTCTTTTATCCCGTTTTTAATCCATACGTGAAAGATAGTCCTCGTATCCAAATTCGCGTAAGATTTCCAAATTTCCATCCAAATGAACGATACCTATAGCCGGATGAGAGATTCCGTTAAAGGTATTTGTCTTCACCGTAGTGTAGTGAAGCATATCTTCAAAGATGATATTTTCACCCACTTCCAGTTCATGGTCAAATTTCCAGAAGCCCATGAAGTCACCACTAAGACAACTGTTTCCACCTATTCTATATATATGCTCCCCCGCAGGAGCCTTCATCGGATCGTCCACTTCTAATGTTTCAGCATTTCTGATAGCAGGCATATATGGCATCTCAAGGCAATCTGGCATGTGGCAAGTAAAACTTGCATTGATAATAGCCGTTTTGATTCCCTTATCTTCTACTACATCTACTACTTGGGCAACCAGCGGACCAGTTTGCCATCCGAAAGCACTACCAGGTTCCATGATTACCTTCAAATGTGGATAACGGGCATGAAAATCCTTCAATATATTAATAAGGTGTTCCACATCATAATCTTTACGAGTCATAAGATGACCTCCTCCAAAATTTATCCATTTCAATTGTGGAAACCATTTGGCAAACTTCTCCTCAATATGTTTCAAAGTACGCTCGAACACATCTGCCCCACTCTCGCAATGACAGTGACAATGGAATCCTTCTATGTCGGAAGGCAATTCTTCCGGCAATTTATCTGCCGAAACACCAAATCGAGTACCCGGCGCACAAGGATTATATAATAAGGTGGAAACTTCAGAATATTCAGGATTCACTCTCAACCCATATTTGACAGAAGGATTTGCCAGTCTGGCACGTTCATGATATCGCTCATACTGCGAAAGCGAATTGAACGAAAGATGACTGGAGCAACGGGCTATCTCGTCAATTTCATAATCAGTATAAGCTGGTGAGAACGTATGAGCAGGACTCCCGAACTTTTCAAAAGCCAATTTTGCCTCACTCAAGGAACTTGCCGTTGTTGAATTGATATACTCTCTAAAGATAGGAAAAGTCTTCCACAAAGCATATGCTTTAAAAGCAAGGATAATTTCCACATCAGCACGCTCAGCCACACTTTTGATGAGCGATAAATTGCGGCGCAGAAGTTCCTCCTCCAAAACGTAAATTGGTATGTGAACTTCGCAAAAAGTTGATAAATTTACTCTCATTTCTTGATAAATATTAATTTTATGGTGCAAAGATAGCTTTTTATCCCGATATAATTGCATGTTTGCGAATTTTTTAATACTTTTGCAGTATAAAATGCATTTTGACGATGAAATTAGCAATAATGACAAAGTCCACATTCTTTGTGGAAGAAGACAAGATACTCACCTCGCTGTTCGACGAGGGCATGGACAACCTGCACCTTTTCAAGCCAGGTTCTTCACCCATGTATTCGGAGCGATTGCTCACTTTATTGCCAGAAGACTACCGTAGCAAGGTTACGGTCCACGATCATTATTACCTCAAGCAGGAATACGACTTGGCGGCAATACATATCGATGATTCACTTGCATCTGTACCAGATGGCTATAAGGGTAAGTACAGCCGTACCTGTACAGATCTCTCCATGCTGAAGGAGATGAAAAAGAAATCAAACTACGTTTTCCTGAAGAATATCTTCGACTGTATTGAGTTTAAGGAAGAAAAATCCTCTTTCTCCATGCAGCAGCTTGAGATGGCAGCCAAGGCCGGACTCATCGACAAGAAGGTATACGCTTTGGGAGGAATGAGTTTGGAAAACATCAAGGTAGCCAAAGAACTTGGTTTCGGTGGTGTTGTTATCTGTGGAGACTTGTGGAACCGATTCGACATCCACAATGAGAAAGACTTCAAAGAGCTGATTCTCCATTTTGAAAGATTGAGAAAAGCAAGCAGCTAAGGTTCTTTCTCCATAAAAGTACATTTGTAGTAAATAACTATTAATACACATAAACACTAAGTAGAAATGAGTGACAAAAACTCTTTTTTGGTATTCTCTGGTACTAATTCGAGATACCTTGCAGAGAAAATCTGCGCTAGTTTAGGTTGCCCACTGGGTAATTTGGTAGTAACCAAGTTCTCTGATGGTGAGTTTGGCGTTTCTTTCGAGGAATCTATCCGCGGCCGCGACGTATTCCTCGTGCAGAGCACCTTCCCTAATTCAGACAACTTGATGGAGTTGCTCCTGATGATTGATGCTGCCAAGCGTGCATCTGCTCGTCACATTATCGCTGTTGTGCCATACTTCGGTTGGGCTCGCCAGGATCGTAAAGACAAGCCACGTGTCAGCATTGGTGCTAAATTGGTAGCCGACTTGCTTAGCGTAGCAGGCATCGACCGCCTCATCACTATGGACCTCCACGCAGACCAGATCCAGGGATTCTTCGATGTTCCTGTTGATCACCTCTATGCTTCTGGCGTTATATTGCCATACTTGCAGAGCTTGCGCCTCAAGGATATGGTAATTGCTTCTCCAGATGTTGGCGGTTCTAAGCGTGCCAACACTTATGCTAAGTACTTCGGTTGCCCTCTCGTTCTTTGCAACAAGACTCGTGCTCGCGCTAACGTGGTTGCCAGCATGCAGATCATTGGTGATGTAAAGGACAAGAACGTTGTCATCATCGATGACATGGTTGATACTGCTGGCACTATCACTAAGGCTGCCGACATCATGAAGCAGGCTGGTGCTAAGACCGTTCGTGCCTGTGCTTCTCACTGCGTGATGAGTGGTCCTGCATCTGAGCGTGTTCAGGATTCAGCTCTTGAGGAGATAGTATTCACTGATTCCATCCCTTACACCAAGCGTTGCGCAAAGGTTAAGCAGATTTCTATTGCAGATATGTTTGCAGAAACCATTCGCCGTGTTGAGGATAACGAGAGTATCTCTTCCCAGTACCTGGTATAAAGAAATATCATCATACAAGTTTACAAGGAGTCTTTCTTTTAAAAAGGAAGACTCCTTTTTTATGATTCCATTCTTCCCCTGTTTCTAATCTACATTCACTTTTCACAATTCACTTTTCACAACTACAATAACACTGTTCATTGTTCGATTTCAAACAAAAAAATCCTGTATCCCCAAAAGAGATACAGGATTCATATATTTACAATGTGACAATGTCGCTATTATATTAGTTCAACCACTTAACGTAGCAGAAGTCCTGACGGTGTGGCAACTTATCATTCTTAGGATACATACGTACGCCTGTCTTGAATGAACCAGCATTGATTGGCTCAATCTCAGCCTCGAATGTAAAGTTGTTACCCTCGTGACCAACCATCTTGAATGGATAAACAGCATAAATCTGCTTGCCATCCTCTGGCTGATCCTTCAATACAACAAGCTCCAAGCCTACTGCATCGTTCAAGCCCTGCTCATCGATAACATACTGAACCTTGATCTTCTGACCAGTTTCGGCAGCCATCAGCATGCAGTCATCCTTAGATACAACATGGATACCATCCCAACGCTCAGCAACGCTCTCCTTCCAGAGTGCAATCTCCTTAGCCAGAGCATTGTCGTTAGCACTCAACTTCTTGAAGCGGGCAGCCTCCTTGTTGTAGAACTTATCATAGTAGTCATCCAACTGGCGCTTCATTGTATAGTGAGGAGCGATAGTAGCGATAGAGTTCTTTACTACCTGAATCCACTCCTTGCTGAAGCCTTCCTTGTTCTTGTTGTAGTACATTGGGATGATGTCGTTCTCCAAGAGGTTGTAGATAGTAGCAGCATCGAGCTGGTCCTGATAACCCTGGTTCTGGTATGTACGCTTCTCAGGAAGAGCCCAACCAGCACCCTCGCGGTAACCTTCTACCCACCAACCATCAAGTACAGAGAGGTTGACAACACCGTTCATCTCAGCCTTCTCGCCAGATGTACCAGAAGCCTCCAATGGACGTGTAGGAGTATTCATCCAGATATCAACACCTGAAACCAGGCGACGAGCCAAAGTCATATCGTAGTCCTCCAGGAAGATGATCTTGCCGAGGAACTCTGGACGCTGACTGATCTCGAAGATCTTCTTGATCAAGCCCTGACCAGCACCATCAGCTGGGTGAGCCTTACCAGAGAAGAAGAACAATACTGGGTGCTCTGGATCGTTAACGATCTTAGACAAGCGATCCAAGTCTGTGAAGAGCAGGTGAGCACGCTTGTATGTAGCGAAACGACGGCAGAAACCAATCATCAAAGCGTTAGGGTTGATACGCTCGAGCAAAGATACTACACGAGCAGGATCACCCTGGTTCTTCAACCATGTCTGGGTGAACTTCTCACGGATATAAGCTACGAGCTTCTTCTTCAATGCCATACGGGTATTCCAGATTTCTGCATCTGAAACATTGTAGATGGCATGCCAGATTTCCTCGTTGCTCTGGTCGTTCATGAAGTTCTTGTCGAAATATGTATCGTAGAGCTTACGCCACTCTGTTGCTGTCCAAGTTGGGAAGTGAACACCATTGGTTACATAACCTACGTGGTTTTCCTCTGGGAAGTAACCCTTCCAGATATTAGCGAACATCTGCTGGCTTACCCAACCGTGAAGCTTACTTACACCATTAACCTCCTGGCAAGTGTTGCATGCGAATGTAGAGAGGCAGAAACGCTCGTTGTGATCATCTGCATTTTCACGACCCATACCGATGAACTCATCCCAAGAGATGCCAAGGCGCTGTGGATAGCCACCCATGTACTTGCCGAAGAGAGCCTCGTCGAAGTAGTCATGACCAGCTGGCACAGGAGTGTGAACAGTATAGAGAGAAGAAGCGCGAACCAACTCGAGAGCCTGGTTGAAGTTCAAGCCATCCTCCTCGATGTAGTCGCAGAGACGCTGCAAGTTGCAGAGAGCTGCATGACCCTCATTGCAGTGATAGATATCCTTCTTGATACCCATCTTCTTCAATGCAAGCATACCACCGATACCGAGCAGAATCTCCTGCTTCAAACGGTTCTCCCAGTCACCACCGTAGAGAGAGTGAGTGATAGGACGGTCGAACTCTGAGTTCATATCATTATCTGTATCCAGGAGATACAACTTGATACGACCTACGTTCATCTGCCATACATAAGCGTGAACCTGATAGTTCGTATAAGGTACATCGATGACAACAGGGTTGCCATTCTCATCCAGAACACGCTCCAATGGAAGAGAATTAAAGTTCTGAGCATCATAATTGGCAATCTGCTGACCATCCATGCTCAAAGACTGCTTGAAATAACCATATCTGTAGAGGAAACCAACGGCACACATATCCACGTTGCTATCAGATGCCTCCTTCAAGTAGTCACCAGCAAGCATACCAAGACCACCAGAGTAGATTTTAACCACCTGGTTAATACCATACTCCATGCAGAAGTAAGCTACAGAAGGGCGCTTTGAGTTTGGCTTAACATCCATATACTCACGGAACATCTTATAGACGTTCTTAACCTTAGCCATTGTCTCCTTGTCCTTAACAATAGCCTCCTTGCGGTCGTAGCTCAAACGCTCCAAAAGCAATACAGGGTTAGCGTTGCACTTCTCGTACAAATCAGCATCGAGGCTCTTGAACAAGTCGCGACCCTCATAGTTCCATGCCCACCACATGTTGTGAGCAATCTCGTCCAAGCACTTCAACTCCTTAGGAAGGCTAGACTTAATAGTAGTCTCCTTCCATTGAGGAGCATTAGCATAGTCTGCTTTAATTTTCATTGTGTTTCGATTTATATTAAAGTATTTATATTCTCTATAACTATATTGTGATTTCTCACTACCAAGAGAGAGAGATTTCTTTATTTTCCCATACGGGTTTCTGCCTTTCTCAAAGCGAAATCATAAGCATCATAATAGTACTCGATAAAATGCTTCCACAAAGCCTTTTCTGAGAGTTTTTCTGCATTTTTACGACACTTGTTTACCTGAGTCTTGGTAAATCCAGAGTACTTAGCTACAGTATCCTTGATGGCATCAGCCACCTCAGAATAATTGTAGTCTGTTCGCTTGATTACCTTCACACCATCCTCAATCTCGCTATAGCTTCCCTTCTCAGAGTTAGCCCAGAGACCGAAACCAGCCAAATCGGTGGTGATACATGGCACTTTGAATGCTACAGCCTCCAATGGGGTGTAGCCCCATGGCTCATAATAAGAAGGATAGATACAGAGGTCGTTACCCAACACTACATCATAGTAACTCTTATTGATGATACCATCTTCGCCTGTCAAATAGCAAGGCAAGAAGATCAGTTTCACCTTGTCTTCCTTATTATTATGCATATTGAAGTACTTCAACATACCCAATACATTGTCATGACTCATATTATGCAGCCAATGGGTAATTTCAGGAACCTCCAATGGAGTGTCAAACTTCTTGCCACTATTCAGACGGTCCAACAGATCCTGACGTGGATCGCCTACCCAACCAGGTACATCGATGAATGCCAGGACATTCTTCTTCAAGTTGCTATCACGAAGCAAACGATTCATTGCCTCAATATAGACATCGATACCCTTATTGCGGAACTCGTAGCGACCACTGGTAGAGACAATTAATGTATCATCGTCCAAGTCTGTTCCCATCAAAGCATTAGCCACATCGAGCAAACGCTTTCTAGCCTCCTTACGCTTTTTGGTAAAAGCAGTAGTCTTAGGAACAAAACTATTATCAAATCCATTAGGCAAAACGAAATCAACCGGTTTATCCAGCAGTTCCTTGCACTCATTGGCAGTAATGTCACTCACTGTTGTAAAACAGTCCACATACTTAGCTGTCTGTTTCTCAATAGAATGCTTACTCTGCATATTAAGCTCCTGCGCCATCTGATCACCATTATAGGCAAAGAGATAGTCATAGAGAGGCTTATTGTTGCCAGCAATACTTCTACCGATACTAGTTGCATGAGTAGTAAACACAGTAGCCACCTCAGGAAGATGCTTGTTAACATAAAGCACGCCAAGACCGGTCATCCATTCATTCCCATGATAGATAACCTTCTTACCCTTTTCTACTACATGTTTATAGAAACTTTCCACCACTAAAGCGGCAGCATAAGAGAACATAGACGCTTCGTCATAGTCACCGTATGCATGAAGACTATCTACCTGATAGTCATTCCAAAGCTGTCCATAGATTTGGTCTTTAATTTCATAATAAGGTGCGAAATCAACCAATACAGCCACTGGCTCTCCTGGTATGTTCCATCTACCTACTTTTACTTTCAAACCCTCTTTCTGAGCTTCTTTTTTCCACTCCGCATAAAGCGTATCATCCTCAGAGAAATAAGGATTAACCTTGTCTCCCCAACAATCAGGTCCAATGAATATCAGTTGGTCCTGCAATTTTTCTTTAAGAGTAAGAGCTCGTGTTGATAATACTGTGTAGATTCCACCTACCTTATTACACACTTCCCAGCTCGACTCAAATATATAATCTGGAAATAATCTGTCCTTTCCCATAATAAATATCAATAAAACACCGCAAAGTTAACTAAATATTTGCAAAAAAAAGAATTTATCTTATTAAAATCCTGTAAAATATACTTTTTTCTTGATTTAAATGAATAACTTTGTCGCAGTAAATTGAAAATAGTAATATGATGAGAAGGATTTTTACAACATTATTGTGCCTCATCAGTATATCCTGTATGGCACAAACAGACAGTACCTTGTTTAAAGGAAAGATAACAAATAAAGAATTTGATGTATATCTCTACATTGATTTCTACCACAAGAACTTGAAAGTTCCTGGGCAGGAACTCTTTGGAGAGATGCCTGGATATTTTGGTGACAGACGCGATAGCCGTAAATGGCTCATTACAGATGCCGAAATTGACGGTAAAACTGCTCACCTATCCATCATTAATGACTATGGAAGCGAAGATTTAACTGCCGATTTAGTTCTTATGTCTGATGGCAGCTATGAACTTCAGCAGAAGGATGGAAGCACGTTGAAGATTGCCCGCAACAGAAAATGGGTAAAACTACCTAAAAAGGTAAAATTTATCAAGGAATAACTCTACGGCTCATATTTTCTTTTTTTCTACCAACTTTATTAAGTATGGCTAGAAATACGGGAAATATGAGCCGTTTTATTATGGTAAATAGCTCTCAAAACAAAGGAAAACAAAAAAGCCCCGACTACTTTCGTAATCGAGGCTAAAAAAATGAAAGAAGGCGGCTACCTACTCTCCCGCATTGCATTGCAGTACCATCGGCGCAAGTGAGCTTAACTTCTCTGTTCGG
>CAKPWR010000083.1 GCA_934196725.1 uncultured Prevotella sp. | reverse complement strand
AATCATTACCTCTGTTGAGGTGAAAAACTCATAAATAGTTCATTTTTAGCTATTCGGCTGATTTTAGCGTAATTTTATAAGAAAATCAATCACTTTAGGTCG
Organism: uncultured Prevotella sp.; assembly: GCA_934196725.1. Classification (GTDB taxonomy): domain Bacteria; phylum Bacteroidota; class Bacteroidia; order Bacteroidales; family Bacteroidaceae; genus Prevotella. The sequence continues at coordinate 8,396 of CAKPWR010000083.1, read as the reverse complement.
TTTGGTGAATTTAAATACTTGAGCTAAACAAAGCACGTCGTAATCACAACTATCAGGGAAGAATGGAAGTTGAATATCCAGTTCATTGTAGTCACAGATGAGACGTACCTCATGCCCAAGTGATTTGCAGTATCCTGCTATCTTTTCGAGCGCAAGATTCGGATGGCGTGTTCCATGATCAAGTAGGTCTGCATCTATGATACCCACTTTTAGCCGTTTTCCTAGAGCCTTTAGAACTTTAGGATTGAAACCTTTGTTATCGGCAAGTACACGTAGCATTCGTTTCTGTTGTTTCATTACATTTTTATTTAATGGTCTATATTCTTCACAAAATGATCACTTTAGTAATTCAGATATTGTGTTGTTTCAGACCTTATGTTTTATTTACGCAGTTAATGCGTTTTTAGACTACAAAGTTACAAAATAATTGTGAAATATCAACGATCTATTAAAAATATTAACATAAAAAATAAACAAAATATTCCATATGCTTCTAAAAAATATATTTCTTGGATGTTTTTATAGAAATTCCAGAGAATAATGAAGCAAATATTGCCGTTATTGGCATCTTGAAATACATTATCTGCTAACGATAAAAGGGCAAAGGCATTACCTATGTATAAGGTAAATGCTTTTGCCCTTTCTCTTTATTCTACCTCCTCACACATCGCCATCTCTGCTCCCCGGTAAATCACGACGAGCTGATGAAGCTTTGTGGTTTTTACAGATTCGCGCACGATGTCGCTATCAGCATAGCGCCTTATCTGAGCAGAGGCTTCCTCGAAGAGATGGTTCAGCTGCTCATCGCTGGTGCCCGGCTTGCAATATTTCAACTCCACGATGTAGGAATCTTCCATATCCTTATAGATGTCGCAGAGGGGTAGGAGGAAGATGTCGGCATAACCGCCATCGTTGTCCAGTTCCGAGATTGGACGGTAGAACTTGCATTGGCTTGTCATCGCCAGGGTGAAACCATGAACGTAGGCCTCGCCCTTCTGCTTGTCGCGCTGGGAAGAGAATCGCTTCAGGCAACCGGCTATGTAGGCGAAGTAGGGCTTGAATGCGCCTTCGTAGGCAAGCTTGCTCTCCAGCTGGGTCTTGTCGTATTGCTCAAAGGTGAGGTCGTTCTCCTTGTAGGTATCCAGCAGATAGGTGTACATCTGGTCGCGCACCACCTCGTTGGGAACCACAAAGCGGGTGTTGCCCTGGTAGGTGCCGCCTATCGTTACCATACCGAAATAGAAAAGCAGGCTCAGGAAATTATCCGGATCGTTGATGCGCTCGGCAGGGAAATTTTCCATCAGGGTTCCCGTGGTGAATCCCTTGGTCACGATATCCTGAATGATGCTGGCATCGTGGGCAAACTCCTTGTCGTGACGGATGAGCATGCGAATCTTGTCGTAGTCGATGCGGATGTTGGTTTCAACCAGTTTCTTCGGAATGTCATAATCGTTGCGGATGTAATTATCTATAAAGTAGAGTACCATCACGGAGTTGTACATGGTTGTCTTGCCGTACTCTTCTTCTGAGAAGCAATAATTATCATACCATGGTTTCATCACTTCTATCAGCTCATCCACGCTATGGCGGAATGGCAGCACGCTGGCGTAATAAGCCAGCATCTCGCGTACTTCCTCCTCGGTGAATCCCACCATCTCGTTGAACTCCGGAGACAGGGAATAGTTGGTACCGATGTTGAAACCGCTGGTCAGATCATCCATGGTTACGGGACTTACTCCTGTAACGAAGACTCTGCCCAATGAATCGCCTGCGGCTCCCTTGATGGTATCGAAGAAATGGCGGAGATATCCCTCGCCGTGAGTCTGCTCGCGGTATCGGGTTTCATGCTCCTTGTGGGCAAGAATCTGATTGGTAAAATGGTCGTATTCATCGATGAAGAGATAAATCTTCAAGCCTGCTTCAGCACATTTGTCGCATAGAAATCCCAATTGGGCAACGGCATCTTCCTTCTGGTTCATCTCTTCCTTTATGCCCGGTGGCAAAAGGTGGGCGTATCTGCTGCAGAAGGAATTGAACTTGTTGTTGCAATGGGCATCGAGTCCTTTTTTATAATTATCCAATCCTGCTGAAATCATGGCAAAATTCAGGTGAAGGATAAGATAGCTGTTGCGTTCGGGGGTAGGATTTTCTCCGATATAAAGTTTGCCGAAGAGGCTTTCGAACTTATCCTTCTTGTTGATGTCGTAATAGTTTTCGAGCATGGAGAGGGTAAGGCTCTTGCCGAAACGGCGAGGGCGGATGAAGAAGAAATATTTGTTTGAATCTTCTATATTCTCAATGAAAGGAGTCTTGTCAACAAAGTAGCAATCTTCCTTGATAACATCCTCGAAATTCTGCATTCCGTAAGGGATGCGCTTGCGATAGATTCGCTTTTGTCTTTCTATTTTTGCCATAATCGAAACCAATTTTTTGTTTTCTGCCGCAAAGTTAAGATTATTATTTGGAATGAGCAAAGATTTTGGGGCTTTTTCTTGGCGGTTTATCAAAAAATGATTAGTTTTGCGGACGTGAATCTTCTCTGTAATAAGGGAATTAAATCTTCCTGATGATGAGGGAATCTATTTCTGATGATGAGGGGATTTGTTCCTGATGATGAGGAGAACTCTTCCTGATGGGGGAGATTGAGATAAACATAAATATGAATCATAACGAAAATAGCGAAAAGATGAATAAAATTACGATGCTCGGAACGGGAAATGCTACGGTTTCCCAGATTTATAATACCTGTTTTGTGCTCCAGACTTCCAGCACTCTGATGCTGGTAGATGCGGGCGGAGGAAACGGAATCCTCTCGCAGCTGAAGAAGGTGAATGTTCAGATTTCTGACATTCATCACCTCTTCGTTACCCATGCCCATACCGACCATGTGCTGGGCGTGATCTGGGTAATTCGTATGGTGGCACAATGCAAGGGATACGAGGGATTGCTCCACGTGTATGGAAACGACAAGGTGATGAAGGTAATCAAGACCATCATCGACATGATTCTTGCCAAGAAGCAGCTGGCGAAGGTGGCTGAAAGGGTGGTGTTCCATCAGCTGGAAGATGGGGATTGTTTCGAAGTGGGGGATATGAAGCTGGAATGCTTTGATATTCAGTCTACTAAGGAGAAGCAGTTCGGATTCCGGGCGGAGCTGCCTGGGGCTTCAGAAGATAATCATGCTAAACCTTTCGTCTTGGCGTGCCTGGGCGATGAGCCTTATAATGAGCAGAACCGTCGCTACATCGAGGGGGCGGACTGGATGATGTGCGAGGCGTTCTGCCTCTATGCCGACCGGGATACGTTCAAGCCTTACGAGAAATGTCACAGTACGGCGCTTGATGCCGGAAAACTGGCGGAGGAACTGGGCGTGAAGAATCTTATCCTGTATCATACGGAGGAGAAGACGCTTGCTACGCGTAAGGAAAATTATACCCGTGAAGCTGCTGAGAACTTCAAGGGTAGAATCTTTGTTCCGGATGATTTGGAAGTGATAGAACTGTAGATTTCTTTGTCCCACAGATTTCACAGATTAACACAGATTCTGGACCTTTTCGGCCTTTGAAAAAAGCACGCAGATAGCGCAGATGACGCAGATCTCACAGATTTTTTGTTTGGATTTTCTGTCTCGGCGGATTTGCAATCCGCCGCCGTTTGGGTAACTATTGCGGATTTGTAATCCGCTAAAAGGACCGGCGCAAGTAACGCAAGAAGAAACGAGTGTCTGATGCTGCGGATTGCAAATCCGCAAACAAATAGGTCGAACCTTTTTTGACGACGGATTACAAATCCGTCGGAACGCCTTGCGGTTTTCGTTTCTTCTTGTGCCTTGCGGTTTTCGTTTCTTCTTGTGCCTTGCGGTTTTCGTTTCTTCTTGCGCCTTGCGGTTTTCGTTTCTTCTTGTGCCTTGCGGTTTTCGTATCTTTATTTTAATACGCTTCTCCCTGCTCTATTTCTTCCTTCGTGATGCGCTTGCGGTCGATGGCGCGCCAGGTAAAGACGATGTAGGCGAGGACGAACGGGATGAGGAGGGAAACTATCGCCATGGTGCGGAGCGTGAACTCGCTGCTGCAACTGTTGGCGATGGTGAGCGAACTCTGAAGGTCGATGTTGGATGGATAGTAGGCGGTATTGTTCCAGCCGGCTATCAGCAGGAGAACCAGTACGGTAAGCACGGTTCCGATGCCCGTAAACCAGATTCCCTTTCTATACTGTACGCTTCTCGATGACTTGAAAATGCCGAAAAGCACGAGCACTATTCCTATTAATAATATTACAAGCAAGATTGGCATCTCCAGGAGATTGTGAAGATACTTCATACTCTCCAGCGTAATGCTGCCCGCAGATGCTGCGCTCATTCCAGCCTCTGCCGCCGTGCTCATTCCTGCTCCTGCAGCCGTGCTGAATCCATCCTTTATCATTAATCTGATGAGGAATGGCAGGAAGAACAATAGGAATATCAGGGCGTTCCATGGCAACTGACGGGTGCAGCGCTCCTGAATCTGTTGGTGCTCGATGTTGTTCTTGATGTAGAGCATGCCTAGAATGCGGGCTAGCATCAGTACGGCAAGTCCCAGCACCACATTCCATGGGTCGAGCAGGGCATCAAGACCATGACTGGCGTTTGCCCATCGGCTGATAACGGGTTGCAGACTGTTGGTAATATTCCCCTTGTCTATCAGGAAATTGCTGCCGTTGAAGAAGGTGGCTACGGCTCCGCCAAGAAGCAGCGGACCCACGATGCCGTTGATGATGAGGCAGATCTGAAAGGTCTTTGGTCCAAGAAAATTACCTATCTTGTTCTGGAATTCATAGCTCACCGCCTGAATCACAAACGAGAACAGGATGATCATCCACAGCCAGTAGGCTCCGCCGAAACTGGTGCTGTAGAACAATGGGAACGAGGCGAAGAAGGCTCCGCCGAAGGTGACGAGCGTGGTGAAGGTGAACTCCCACTTTCGGCCCGTAGAGTTGATGATGAGGCGACGCTCTTCTTCCGTTTTTCCCAAACAGAATATCAAGGTGTTGGCTCCCTGTACAAACATGAGAAACACCAGCAGGGCTCCTAATAATGATACGAGGAACCACCAGTATGATTGCAAAAATTCGTATGTCATAATACTTTCGGGTTTTGTTGTTTACTGAAAAACTATCCTATGATTCTTTTCGAAATCTTTCTGAAAAATATTGATTATCAGAGAGATTAATCGTATTCCGGTCCTTTCTTAATCTGCTTCACCAGGATGCTGATTTCCACGGCGAGCATGGTGGTGAAGAGTGCCAGGAAGATGAAGAAGGTGGTGGCCACGCTGCCTGCCTCGATGTCGGAGATGGCGGCACTTACTGGCAGCAGGTCTTGGATGGTCCAAGGCTGGCGACCGATTTCTGCTACTATCCAGCCCGATTCTGAGGCGATGTAAGCCAGCGGAATCATGATGATGGCGGAAATGAGGAACCATCGGTATTGGGCGATTTCCTTCTTATAAACCAGGAATAGGCTGAGGGCGAAGAAGAGGATGAGCAGGCAGCCTACTCCCACCATCAGGCGGAAGGCGTAGAAGCAGATTGGGATGCTCGGCACCAGTTCCTTGGCGTCCTTGATGTAACCATATCCGAAGTATTTCATGTTCTCCCTGAGGATAGGGAGCTGGTCTTGCGCCTTGGTTTCGCGATAGGTTTTCAGGGCAACAATCGCCTTCTTGCCCCGGGCTATCTTTTCCTGCACGGATGGTTCCCGGGTGCCATCCTCGTGGGTGTAACCCTTGAGAATATCGTTCACGCCTGGCACGTAGCCATCGGCTGTGCGGGTGGCTAAGAACGAGAGCATGTTGGGGATGGCGATGCGCATGGCTGGCTCCTGCTCGTTCTCATAATCGGGCTGCTGGAAAGGGTGAACGGCTGCTATCGCCGTGAGGCTCTCGCCCTTTCCACCATTATATAATGCTTCCATCGCAGCCAGTTTCATCGGCTGCACCTGTGCCACCTGATAGGCAGAGCTGTCGCCGGTCATCGCAGCCAGTAGGGTGGCGATGAGTCCTACTCCGGCACCCATCTTGATGCTCGCCTTCGCCAGCTGGGTTTCTCTCTTCTTCAGGAGATACCAGCAGCTTACGGCTACCACGAAGGTGGCGCCGATGATCCAGGAGGAAGTAACGGTATGGGTAAACTTGTTGATGGCGAATGGCGAGAGTGCCACATCCATAAACGAAGTCATCTCGAAGCGCATGGTGTCGGGATTGAATTCCTGTCCCACCGGATATTGCATCCAGGCGTTGGCTACGAGAATCCACCAGGCAGAAATGGTGGCTCCAAGTCCCGTGAGCCAGGTAGAGGCAAGGTGGAAGCCCCGGCTCACCTTATCCCAGCCGAAGAACATTACGGCTACGAAGGTGCTCTCCATGAAGAATGCCAGGATGCCTTCGATGGCTAGGGGAGCGCCGAATACGTCGCCCACGAACCAGGAGTAGTTGCTCCAGTTGGTGCCGAATTCAAACTCTAGGATGATGCCTGTGGCAACGCCCATGGCGAAGTTGACGCCAAAGAGTTTTTGCCAGAAACGGGTTACGTGCTTCCAGAACGGCTTGTTGGTGCGGTAGTAGCATGTTTCGGCGATGCCCATGATTACTGCCAGTCCCAGGGTGAGCGGCACGAACAGCCAATGGTAGATGGCCGTGAGTGCGAATTGCGCCCTCGACCAGTCGATGGTGGCTGATGTAATGTCTAACAATAGATTTGTCATCATAGTTGAACGGTTTTAAAATTGTTATTTATCTGTTGAGTATTTCCTTGGATACGAAGCCTGCCTTGTCTCCATTCTTTGCATTTGTATTGATAAAATCGGGAAAGAAGAAGAGCTTGAGCACCAGGAAGATGATGGCAAGCTTGATGAGGATGATGGTCCAGAGCGTCTTGCCTAGGGTCATCGTCCGGAAGCCATCATAATAGAGATGGAATATTTGGGATAGCAGTCCTTTTTTCATCGGCTTCATTTTTTAAATTCTGCTGCAAATCTACAATAAAAAAATGTAACTACCAAATATTTTGTTGAAAAATATACAAAAAGGAAAAGATTTTGTTTTAGATAGTCTGTAATGGGGAGGTTTTGATGCTCTGCGGATTTGAAATCCGCCGGGACGCCTAGCGGGGTTGCGCTCTTGACACATGCTCAATGATGGTTATTTGCTTTTTATTCCCTTATGTTAAAATCTTCTTGAAAAAAACTGCTTATTTTTGCAGTCGCTTTATATCAAATGGGATGCAATTAAGAATTGAAATATAAATAGGAGAAAAGAAAAATGGATAAGAAAGGAATGAAGGAAATGAAAGGAATGAAGGAAATGAAAGGAATGAAGGAAATGAAAGGAATGAAGGAAATGACTGAAAAGAAGGAAATGACTGAAAAGATAGAAAACAAGGCAAAGGAAAACGTGGTGATTGATGATTTCGACTTCTCTCTGATAGCCGATTTCTTCAAGAGGGTAGATAGGCAGGGTCCTGGCGGCGAGTGGGAGACACGGCTTGCCACGAGCTTGATTCCCGATTTCAAGCGAAAGATCCGTATCGCCGACATGGGATGCGGCAAGGGAAGCCAGACCTTCGTTCTTGCCGATGAGTATGATGCAGAGATTGACGCCGTAGATTTATTGCCCGAAATGATGGAAGGCATTCGGAAGAAGATTCAGGCGAACGGCTTGGAGGATTGCGTTCATCCTGTTCAGGCATCGATGGATGATTTGCCCTTCAGAAAGGAATCCTACGATTTGATTTGGGCGGAGGGTTCCATCTTCATCATCGGTTACGAGAAGGGTCTGTCGTATTGGCGTGAGTTCTTGAAGCCCGGTGGCTTTATTGCCGTAACGGAATGTAGCTGGCTCGGCAATAAGCGCCCGGAGAACATGAGCTGGATAGAAGATAATCTTCCCGAGATTGGTTCGATAGAGCAGAAGATTCATCAGATGGCAGAGGCGGGTTACGAACCCTACGCTCATTTCATCCTGCCCGAAACCTGCTGGACGGAGAATTATTATGCCCCGATGAAGCCGGCGATGGAAGCCTTCCTGAAAGATCATCCCGGAGACCCAAAGGCGCAGGTTTTCATCGACCGCCTGAAAGAGGAAATCGCTTATTACGAGGAGAACAAGGATTGCTTCGGCTACGTCTTTTATATCGGAAGAAAAGTTTGATTTTTATCAGGAAGAAAAGTGTAATTTTTGAAATTGGAAGAAATGTGTATGATAATAGGAGTAGTAATGATTAAGGTGGCGATGCTGGTTAGTCTTGCTGCCTATCAAATATTAAGTTAATAAGGAAATGGAAATTATAGAAAGAATTCAGAGTAGAAAGGATGTAAAGGCGATTAGTGTTCGCCTTTTGGGTGATTATAAGTCTGTCAATTA
>CAKPWR010000082.1 GCA_934196725.1 uncultured Prevotella sp. | reverse complement strand
ATGGGTATCGGCATCACCGAGAGCATCCCAACGCTCGATGAGATTCCAGAGGAAGAGCAGGCTGGTTTCAAGAAGAGCCTCAACTACATGGGCTTCCAGCCAGGCGAGAAACTGGAGGGTCATCCTATCGATTATGTATTCCTGGGCGCATGTACCAACGGTCGTATCGAAGACTTCCGTGCCTTTGCTTCTTTGGTTAAAGGAAAGAAGAAGGCAGAGGGTGTAACTGCTTGGCTTGTACCTGGTTCATGGTTGGTTGATAAACAAATACGTGAAGAGGGAATTGATAAGATTGTAGAGGCTGCCGGCTTCGAAATCCGTCAGCCAGGATGCTCTGCCTGCCTGGCAATGAACGATGATAAGATTCCTGCAGGTAAGTACTCTGTAAGTACATCCAACCGTAATTTCGAGGGTCGTCAGGGACCAGGTTCCCGCACCATCCTTGCCAGTCCATACGTAGCAGCTGCTGCCGCTATCACTGGTAAGATCACCGACCCAAGAGAGTTTATGTAATATAGTGATTAATGATTGAACTTTTGCAAGTGGTTCAAGGACGGGCTGAAGTCCCCAAGTTCCTAGGAGCTTCTGCCCTTTCAGGGCGTGTGGGGTCAAACTTGCTTCTGCCCTTTACCTTTCCCTTCGACCGGTGACCGTTGGTTCAGGACGTGTGGAGTTTGCTTGCGAAAGTTGAATAAAAAAATAAAATAAACAACGATGAAACAGAAATTCAATGTAATTACATCAAGCTGCATTCCTCTTCCATTGGAGAATGTAGATACAGACCAGATTATACCAGCCCGCTTCCTCAAGGCTATCGACAAAGAGGGCATGGGCGACAACCTCTTCCGCGACTGGCGTTACAATGCCGACGGAACTCCAAAGCCAGACTTCGTGATGAACGACCCTTCATACAGCGGCGTCATCCTCGTAGCTGGCAAGAACTTCGGTTCAGGTTCTTCCCGTGAGCACGCTGCCTGGGCCATCGCAGGTGCCGGCTTCCGTGTAGTCATCAGCTCTTTCTTTGCTGATATCCACAAGAACAACGAGTTGAACAACCTCGTATTGCCTGTAGTGGTAAGCGAGGAATTCCTGAAGGAACTCTTCGAGAGCATCGACAAGGATCACAAGACAGAGGTGAAGGTTGATCTTCCTAACCAGACTGTCACCAATCTTGCTACCGGCAAGAGCGAGCACTTCGAAATCAATGGCTACAAGAAGCACTGTCTGGAGAATGGTTTGGACGATGTAGACTTCCTCGTTCAGAACCGTGACAAGGTAGAGGCTTGGGAAGCGAAGAATAAATAGGTAATGTTGAATGTTGAGTGTTGAATGTTGACTTGCAGGTTAGAAGCAGGTTGATAGGGCGAAAGCCTCATTTAACACTTAACATTTAACACTTAACATTAATAATAAAGATGAACGTTAACGCAAAGAGAGATAATTCCCGCATCAAGGAGATTGAGATCATGGACTGCACGCTGCGCGACGGCGAGCAGACCAATGGTGTCAGTTTCCTTCCTCACGAGAAGTTGATGATAGCAAGAATGCTGTTGCACGACATCAATGTTGATCGCATTGAGGTGGCTTCAGCACGTGTGTCGGAAGGCGAAAAGGATGCTGTCGCTCGAATTTGCCGTTATGCTAAGACCATTGGTAAGCTGGATTCCGTTGAGGTATTGGGATTCGTGGATAACAACAAGAGTGTGGACTGGATTGCCGAATGCGGCGGTCACGTCATCAATCTCCTGGCGAAGGGTAGCTACAAGCACTGCACCCAGCAGCTCAAGATGTCGCCTGAGGAGCATCTCGCTCATATCAAGCAGACCATCGACTATGCCTTGAGCAAGGATTTCACCGTGAATCTCTATCTGGAGGACTGGTCGAGCGGTATGCGCGACAGTCGTGACTATCTCTTCATGATGATGGACGAGCTGGTGAAGCTGCCTATCAAGCGCTTCCTGCTTCCTGATACGCTGGGCATTCTGAACCCATTGCAGTGTGTGGAATACATGCGACAGATGGTTCGCCGTTATCCGAACTCTCACTTCGACTTCCATGCCCACAACGACTACGATCTGGCGGTGAGCAACTCGCTGGCTGCCGTATTGAGTGGTGCCAAGGGTCTTCATGTTACCGTGAATGGCTTGGGCGAGCGCTGTGGCAATGCACCATTGGCGAGTGTTCAGGTGATTCTGAAGGATATGTTCGAGGCAAAGACCAATATCAAGGAAGACCGTCTGAACGATATTTCCCGATTGGTTGAAGGATACAGCGGCATTGCCGTAGCTCCGAATACACCGGTTGTTGGAGACAACGTCTTCACCCAGGTGGCTGGCGTACATGCTGATGGCGACAACAAGGACAAGCTTTATTGCAACGACCTGGTGCCTGAGCGTTTCGGCAGACATCGTGAGTATGCATTGGGTAAGAATTCCGGTAAGGCGAACATCATCCAGAACCTCAACGAGCTGGGATTGGAGTTGACGCCGGAGCAGACCAAGGCTGTGACCAAGCGAATCACCGAACTCGGCGACCGCAAGGAGCTGGTAACTCAGGACGACCTGCCTTACATCGTGAGCGATGTGCTGAAGCATGGTGCTCCGGAGGATAAGGTGAAGCTGGTAAGTTACATGGTGTCAACCTCATACGGTTTGAAGCCTATAGCAAGTGTTAAGGTAGAAATCGATGGCAAGGAGTATGAAGACCAGAGCTCAGGTGATGGTCAGTATGATGCCTTCGTGAAAGCCCTCCGCAACATCTACAAGGTGAAGCTCGGCAAGACCTTCCCTAAGCTCGACAACTATCAGGTTACCATTCCTCCTGGTGGTCGTACCGATGCCCTCGTTCAGACCGTCATTACCTGGCGTGAAGGCGACCGCATCTGGCGCACCCGAGGCTTGGATGCCGACCAGACAGAAGCAGCTATCAAGGCAACGCTGAAAATGATCAATATGTACGAGGCAGACAAGAGTGACGAACAGGCTGTTTCGCCTCGCAATCTTGACATGGAATAGAATCTCCGAATTTAATTGGAAATCTCCGAAGGTCTCTATTCAGCAGCACGCCCTGAACCAACGGTCAGCGGCCGAAGGGAAAGGTAAAGGGCAGAAGCTCCTAGCCCAGGGCAACACCTGGGTATAAGCTAGCATTCAGCAGCACGCCCTGAAAGGGCAGAAGCTCCTAGCCCAGGGCAACGCCCTGGGTATAAGATAGCATTCAGCAAGGCGCCCTGTAAGGGCAAAAGCTTTAATCATTCAAACAATAAACAATTAAAAATCAAATAAGATGAAATTAAACATTGCAGTTCTCGCCGGTGATGGTATCGGACCAGAGATTATGAAGCAGGGCGTAGCAGTTATGCAGGCCATTGCAGAGAAGTTCAACCACGAGTTTACTTACAACGAGGCTATCTGCGGCGCTCACGCTATCGACGAGGTAGGTGATCCATTCCCAGAGGAGACCTTCAAGACTTGTATGGATGCTGACGCTGTGCTCTTCGCAGCCGTTGGTGACCCACGTTTCGACAACAACCCAACAGCCAAGGTTCGTCCTGAGCAGGGTTTGCTCGCTATGCGTAAGAAGTTGGGCCTCTTCGCCAATGTTCGCCCAGTAGCTACATTCGATTGCCTGCTCCACAAGTCACCATTGAAGGATGAACTCCTGAAGGGAGCTGACTTCGTAGTAATCCGCGAGTTGACTGGTGGTATGTACTTCGGTGAGAAGTATCAGGATAACGATAAGGCATACGATACAGATATCTATACCCGTCCTGAGATTGAGCGCATCCTGAAGGTCGCTTTCGAGTTTGCCATGAAGCGCAACAAGCACTTGACAGTAGTAGATAAGGCAAACGTATTGGCATCTTCTCGTCTCTGGCGTCAGATTGCCAAGGAGATGGAGCCACAGTATCCTGAGGTAAACACCGACTATATGTTCATCGACAACGCTTCTATGCGTGTGTTGACAGAGCCTACCTTCTTCGATGTCATCGTTACAGAGAACACCTTCGGTGATATTCTTACCGATGAGACCTCTTGCATCACCGGTTCTATGGGCTTGCAGCCATCCAGCTCATTGGGTGAGCACACACCATTGTTCGAGCCTGTTCACGGTTCATGGCCACAGGCAGCTGGCAAGAACCTGGCTAACCCTGTAGCTCAGATTCTTTCTGCAGCCATGTTGCTGGAGCACTTCGGTTTGAACGAGGAGGGCGTCTTGATCCGCAAGGCAGTAGATGCTTCTCTCGATGCCAATGTCCGCACTCCTGAGATTCAGGTTGAGGGTGGTGCTCAGTATGGCACAACAGAGGTTGGCGAGTGGATTGTCAACTGGATTAAGAATGCATAAGCATAAAATGTGAAAGCATAAGCATTGAATCAAGAATGCATAAGCATTAAATGTGAATAATCATATCAAGGGTCTTATGGGGGAATTGTTCCTTCCATAAGGCTTTTTTTTATCCTGATAGTTGTCATATTTACCTTTTTTTTGTTTATTTCAGGAAAACTATTTTAGTTTAGCAGTTTTTTACTTGGCAGTTTGGTAAAGTATTTGTAATTTTGCATGTATGAAAAAGAAAATAATTATATCAATGCTGTTAGGCATTGCCACTTTGTCGGTGTCTGCTCAGAATCAGAACGAGTCGGAAACCTTAAGCAAGGACCAGGCGAAGGCTTTGAGAGATTCTCTTGCCCAGGCTACTGAGGTTCTTGCCTATCATCCGGATAGTATCGACCTCCGTCTGAAGAAGGCAGCCTGGAACATCCAGCTCAAGCAGTGGCAATATGCCAAGGACGACCTCGACAAGGTGCTGTTTCTCAACAATACCAATATCGCAGGTCTCTTTTATCGTGCCTATGTCAACGAACAGCTGCGCAGATACAACTTCGCCCGTTTAGACTATCAGAATCTGCTGGTTCTGGTGCCTGGCAATTTCCAGGCACAGCTCGGTCTCGCTCTTCTCAATCAGAAAGACATGCATTTTACCGAGGCTTATAACGGCATCAATATGCTGATAGAGCAATATCCCGACAATGCCATCGCCTATGCCGCTCGTGGAGGAATGGAGAAGGAGAAGGGACAGCTCGAAGCTGCGGAATATGATTATGCCAAGGCGATGGAACTGGATGCTGAGAATGCCGACTATGTGCTGAATCATCTTGACCTGCTCATCCTGCTGAAGCGCAGGAATGAAGCCTATGCCGATTTGCAGCGATTGATGAAGATGGGTTATTCCAAAGGTCAGCTGCAGGAGTTCTATACCCGTTTGAAGAAGAAAAAGTAGTCATTTTTCGATACAGAAAATATTGGGAAGATCATAGTTTATGAAGAAGATTTTTACACACATGGCAGTAGCTTTCGGCTGCATGTTCCTGGCGGGCTGTGATTCCGTCTTTGATGTTCATCCGTATGATGTTCATGTGGATGGCGACAAGAATGTGAATGCTGCCAATATTGCCAAGATAGAAAGTGCCATCAAGGATAAGGACACCATCCGCTTTGCGATGATCAGCGATACTCATCAGTGGCTGGATGATCTGAAGAAGGAAGTGAATGACATCAACCGGCGCAAGGACAGCATCGATTTCGTGCTTCATTGCGGTGATGTCACTGACTTTGGAGCCACGCAGGAATTCCAGTGGACGCGCGACAGATTGCAGAAGCTGAAGATGCCGTTTGTGGTGTTGCTGGGCAACCATGACTGCCTGGGAACCGGAAACCAGACTTACGAGGTGGTTTTCGGCAAGCCGGATTTCAGTTTCATCGCCGGCAGGGTGAAGTTCGTATGTCTCAATACCAATGCCATTGAGTACGACTATTCGCGTCCTGTACCTAACTTCGATTTCATGGAAGAGCAGTGCAAGGCAGATGCTGCCGATTTCGACCGCACCGTTATCTGCATGCATGCTGCTCCTTATTCAGAGCAGTTCAATAACAACGTGGCAAAGGTTTTCAACTATTATACCCATCAGTTCCCAGGCTTGATGTTCTGTCTCTACGGTCATGGACATCATACCAAGCAGACCGACCTGTATGGTGACGGCACGATGTATTATCAGATTTGCAATGCTCCAAAGCACCAGTATTATTTATTCACCATTACTCCAAAAGGCTACAGTTATGAGATTATCGATTATTAATAAATGCTCCTCATTTTCTTCTGAGAAGGGATTTTCTTCTGAGGAGAGTTTTTCTTCCGTGAAGGGATTTTCTTCCGTGAAGAGAAGCTTAGGCCTGGCAGGATGCTTCCTGGGCGCTGTGCTTTCGGCTTCAGCAGCTGAGGGCGACATGAAGAATGACAGCATTGTTCATGATACGCTGGTCATTAATGACAAGGGTGAACTCTCGCGTTATGACAGGCGAGTGCTTAAATATCGCGAGCATTGGAATTTGCTGATTCCTACCAACGGAGCGATTCAGGTCTGTGGTAATATGGGTGTGGTTTCCCTGGGTCTCGGATGGGATTACGGCAAGCGTCGCGAATGGGAGACGTTTGTGATGCTGGGCTATATTCCCCGTTTTGATTCAGATGAATCAAAGATTACGCTCACGCTGAAGGAGAATTTCATTCCCTGGCGCCGTGATATAGGTAAGGGATGGTGGTTTGAACCGTTGGAGTGCAGCATCTATTTCAATACCGTCTTCGGACATGATTTCTGGACCAAGCAGCCTACCAAGTACGAGAACGGCTATTATCCGTTCTCTACCCGCATCCGTCCTAACATTGCCTTAGGTGAGCGTTTTAAATATAAAATCCCTCACAATATGCGCAAGCGCATCAAGAGCATCACGTTCTTTTATGAGTTGGGAACCAATGACATCTACACCATGCGTTTCATCCGTAACGGCAATGGCAACTTCTGGGACATCTTCGGTCTTTCCCTGGGCGTCAAGATGCAATATTTATAAGGCTTCATCAGCCGTTTCTTCGAAGAATTAAATTCCTCTTTCTTCGAAGAAACGGTTGATGAGATTGATGATTCTATCCAGTTCTTCCTGCTTCAATGTAGAATTGCAGGGAAGACTGATTTCCTGCTGCGCTATCCGTTCCGTTACAGGGAACGAAAGATGGTTCCATTCCGGATAACAGGACTGCTGATGAGGCGGAATAGGGTAGTGGCACACGGTCTGCACCCGATGCTCCGTAAGATAATCGCGCAGCTCATCGCGCTTTTCTGTCAGGAAAGGGAAGACGTGAACCACGTTCTCTTTTTCCTCTTCATAAAGCCTTCTCGGAATGCAGTGCTCCACTATCTGCTTGTCCAGTCTTGAAAGATAGTATTGTACTTTCCGGAATCGGTCTTTCGCCTCTCCGTAAGGATTCTTCAGCTTGACGCTGAGCACGGCAGCCTGCAATTCTTCCATTCTCGAATTGAGTCCCTGATAGGAGAATTCGTATTTGTTCGCTCTTCCGTAGTCGCGGAGCGAAATGATGGCCTCTGCCAGCTTCCTGTCGTTCGTGGTGACGGCTCCTGCATCGCCCAATGCGCCCAGGTTCTTGCCCGGATAGAAGCTGTGGGCGGCAGCGTCGCCGATATTGCCCGTATGGATGCTTTCCCGGCAGGCTTCGCTTTTCTCTGCCTGCATCTGGCTTCCTTCGCTGTTCTTTATCTGCATCTGGCAGGCGAAAGCCTGTGCATTGTCTTCAAACAGCAATAAGTGATGTTTCCGGCAGAGTTCCAGCATCTGGGGCGTAACGGACAGTTTGCCGTACAGATGGACCGTCATCAGCGCCTTGGTCTTCTGCGTGATGTGCTGTTCGATGAGTCGTTCATCTATCTGCAGCGTGTCCATCCGTGCATCAATGAGCACAGGCGCCAGTCCCACGCTTGTGATGGCAAGGATGGTGGCGTAGTAGGTGTTGGCAGGCACGAGAATCTCGTCGCCCTTCTGCAGTCTTCCCAGTTCCATTTCGCCCATGAGGATGAGTTTGAGTGCATCCAGTCCGC
This sequence comes from uncultured Prevotella sp., assembly GCA_934196725.1. GTDB lineage: Bacteria > Bacteroidota > Bacteroidia > Bacteroidales > Bacteroidaceae > Prevotella. Next base: position 659 of record CAKPWR010000082.1, on the reverse strand, counting down.
ATCCGCATCCGATGCAGTATTCCGAGCCGATGAATGCAGCGTAGTCTTTCTCGAATTGCTTCAGGGCATTACCGTTCAGATACCAGCCACTGTCCAATACCTGGGCAATGGCTTTGTTGATTTCCGGCTGATACTGGTCGTTGATGGCTTTCAGGTCAAGATACTTGATTTCCTCCTCAGCGGCGACCTGGGTGCCACGAGGGTCTGATATCTTTTGTGATTTGTTGATGTCTACTTTCTTATTCATATATAATATAACGTCCGAAAGTGGAGTATATTATATTGTATATGGTATAAAAAAATAAGAGCTGTAATATGTATGGGCTATAAAAAACTAAGAGCAGCTACCTTCGCAGGCAACTGCTCACATTCAATAGGTATTAGTTTTCTTTAAGGTAAAAAGATTGTATTCAGGATAACGTCTGCAAAGGTACGCATTTTTTTTCAAATAAAAGAATAAATCTTAAAGTATTTTTTGATTACTAGTCTTTTTTTTTAAAATGTAGTAGGTTCGTATACTTTTCTTAGGAAAAATTTTTATTTATTCCCTTACGCCCTTGGTGCATCGTTTTTGTCTCCACCCGCCCTTGGTGCATCGTTTTTGTCTCCACCCGCCCTTGGTGCATCGTTTTTGTCTCCACCCGCCCTTGGTGCATCGT
>CAKPWR010000081.1 GCA_934196725.1 uncultured Prevotella sp. | reverse complement strand
GCAGACAGAGTGCTGGTACTTCCTGCACCAGCTGAAGAAAAAGTAGGTGGAATCATTATCCCTGATACAGCAAAGGAAAAGCCACAGCGTGGTAAGGTCGTTGCTACAGGCAAGGGTACTAAGGATGAAGAGATGATTCTCAAGGAAGGCGATACCGTTCTCTACGGTAAGTATGCTGGTACTGAATTGGAATTTGATGGTACTAAGTATATGATGATGCGTCAGAGCGACGTACTCGCTGTAGTGGAAGAGTAAGAATAAGTGAAGAGTGAAGAACGAAGAGTGAAGAACTCAATTGCTTTGTTTTAACTCAACATTCAACATTTAACATTCAACATTAAAAAAGAAAAAACAATGGCTAAAGATATTAAATATAATATGGATGCCCGCGACCTCTTGAAGAAGGGTGTCGATCAGTTGGCAAATGCAGTAAAGGTAACTCTCGGTCCTAAGGGACGCAACGTGGTAATCGAAAAGAAGTTTGGTGCTCCTCAGATTACAAAGGATGGTGTTACCGTGGCTAAGGAAGTAGAGTTGGAGAATAAGTTCGAGAATACCGGTGCTCAGCTCGTTAAGAGCGTTGCCAGCAAGACTGGTGATGATGCCGGTGACGGTACAACAACTGCTACTATCTTGACTCAGGCTATCGTGACTGAGGGTTTGAAGAACGTTACTGCTGGTGCTAACCCAATGGACTTGAAGCGTGGTATCGACAAGGCTGTAGCTGCTGTCGTTGCCTTCATCAAGGATCATGCTGAGCAGGTAGATGACAACTACGATAAGATTGAGCAGGTGGCTACTGTTTCTGCCAACAACGATGCAGAGATTGGTAAGCTCTTGGCTGACGCTATGCGCAAGGTTTCTAAGGATGGTGTCATCACTATCGAGGAGAGCAAGAGCCGTGATACCAACATCGGTGTAGTAGAGGGTATGCAGTTCGACCGTGGTTACTTGAGCGGTTACTTCATGACTGATGCTGACAAGATGGAGTGTGTAATGGATAACCCATACATCCTTCTTTACGATAAGAAGATTTCTAACCTGAAGGAGTTCTTGCCAATCCTCCAGCCTGCTGCTGAGAGCGGTCGTCCTTTGTTGGTTATCGCTGAGGATGTTGATTCTGAGGCTTTGACTACTTTGGTAGTTAACCGTTTGCGTGGCGGTTTGAAGATTTGCGCTGTGAAGGCTCCAGGCTTCGGCGACCGTCGCAAGGCCATGTTGGAGGATATCGCAGTATTGACAGGCGGTGTTGTTATCTCTGAGGAGAAGGGCTTGAAGTTGGAGCAGGCAACTTTGGATATGCTGGGTTCAGCAGACAAGGTTACCGTCAACAAGGACAATACAACTATCGTTAATGGTCATGGCGAGAAGGCTAATATCCAGGATCGCGTAGCTCAGATCAAGAACGAAATTGAGAATACCAAGTCTTCATATGACAAGGAGAAACTTCAGGAGCGTTTGGCTAAGCTCGCCGGTGGTGTAGCTGTCCTCTATGTAGGTGCCAACTCTGAGGTTGAGATGAAGGAGAAAAAGGATCGTGTTGACGATGCACTCTGCGCTACCCGTGCCGCAATCGAGGAAGGTATCGTAGCTGGTGGTGGAACTACTTATATCCGTGCTCTCGAGGCATTGAAGGATATGAAGGGTGATAACGCTGACGAGACAACAGGTATCCGTATCGTAGAGCGTGCTATTGAGGAGCCTCTCCGTCAGATTGTTGCCAATGCCGGTGGTGAGGGTTCTGTAGTTGTTAATAAGGTACGCGAGGGCGAGGGTGACTTCGGTTACAATGCCCGCAAGGACGTTTACGAAGATATGCGTCAGGCTGGTATCGTAGATCCTGCCAAGGTAGAGCGTGTAGCTTTGGAGAATGCTGCTTCTATCGCAGGTCTGTTCCTGACAACAGAGTGCGTATTGGTTGACAAACCAGAACCAGCTCCAGCAGCACCAGCAGCTGCTCCAGGTATGGGCGGCATGATGTAAAAAATAGATTGGTTTGCGCAAACAAAGCATATTGTAAGCATGCTGTTTTGCAAAGTAAAAATAACAAATAGGGGTGATTTTCAAGGAATTACCCCTATTTTTGTGTTTTTTTAGTTTTAAAGATGCAAAAAATCGCAAATTTATTTGGAGTGAATTGACTTTTTTTGTAACTTTGCACTCGAATAAAGATAGTTATTCTCTTACAGAGGAGATTATCGATCTATGTTTGATTGTATTGTATGAAGACCGTGAGGTCTGTGTACAATTAAAATATTTTTTTGATTTGTTTTAGTAGATTAGTTTTTAAGTAGTTTGTTTTTGAAAATCGGTTGTCGTGAGACATCCGATTTTTTTTTGTTATTTATTTTGTGTTTTCGAATTTATTGTGTAATTTTGCAGCATGAAGAATATTGATTGGAAAAAAGCATTGGTCTTCCTGATTGTTATCGGTGGACTTATTTATATAACAAAGGCTGAGTTGGGAATGACAACTACTAATTCATTCCTCACTACGCTTGGTATTTTATTGCTTCTCTTTATCGGTGATAACTTCGCTCAGAAGATAGACGATAATAGAAAACGTCGTAAACTGAATGATGATGGAAAAGCTAATTAATCTTTATAAGCAATGGGCTGGCGAGGAACCTGCGGATGTCATCAAGTTGGCAGGGCAGGGGAGCAACCGTCAGTATTTCCGTATCATCAAGCAAGATGGAGATACGGTGATTGGTGTTGTGGGCACCAGTCGTGATGAAGATCATGCCTTCGTTTATCTTGCTAATCATTTCAACCTCCGACAGTTGCCCGTACCTAAGATTTTGGCTGTGAGCGAGGATCAGCTTTGCTATATCCAGACAGACTTAGGTGGAACTTCGCTTTTCGATGCTATCAAGGGTGGTCGTGAGGCTGGAGGAAGATATAATCAGAAGGAGAAGGAACTTCTGAAGAAGACAATCCGTGAGTTGCCTAACATCCAGTTGCGTGGTGCTCGCGGTCTGGACTGGTCCAATTGCTATCCTCAACCGGAATTTGATGTGGATAGTGTTCTTTTTGACCTCAACTATTTCAAGTATTGTTTCTTGAAACCTACCGATCTGGATTTCCACGAGCTGAAACTTGAAGCCAACTTCCGGTTGTTTGCAAAGGATCTGACTTCTGAAAAGATGGATTGTTTCCTTTATCGCGATTTCCAGGCTCGCAACGTTATGTTGGACGAAAAAGGCAATCCCTATTTCATTGATTTCCAAGGTGGCAGAAAGGGTCCTTTCTATTATGATCTGGCTTCCTTCCTCTGGCAGGCGTCAGCCAAATATTCCTTCAAGCTCCGCCGGGAGTTGGTTTGGGAGTATTATCAGTCGCTCAAGAACTATACGGAGGTTCCTTCGGTCCGTCATTTCGTGAATCGTCTGAGTCTCTTTGTGCTCTTCCGCACCTTGCAGGTGTTGGGAGCTTACGGTTTCCGAGGCTATTTCGAGCGCAAGAAGCATTTCCTCGACAGTATTCCACCTGCCATTCAGAATCTTCGCGATCTTCTGAAGATGGGTGAGAAGGTGTTCCCTTATCCATATATGATGGATATGCTTCGCAGACTGACCGAATTGCCGCAGTTCAAGCGCATCGAAAGTGCTGCCGTAACACGTGCAGATGGATATAAGACTACAGATAATAATATTTATCGTGCTCATCCACAAGATGGACCGGCAACATTCTCCAAGTATGACGGCAAGGGACCTCTGGTAGTGAGAGTCTACAGCTTCTCCTTTAAAAAGGGTATTCCTGAAGATCCGTCGGGCAATGGTGGCGGTTATGTCTTTGACTGTAGAAGCACTCACAATCCTGGTCGTTATGAGCCTTACAAGAAGTTGACGGGCCTGGACGAACCGGTGATCCGATTCCTGGAGGATGATGGTGAGATTCTTCAGTTCCTGGAGCATGTCTATGCACTTGCCGATCATCACGTGAACCGATATATCCAGCGAGGTTTTACCTCTCTGATGTTCTGTTTCGGTTGCACGGGCGGTCAGCATCGCAGTGTGTATTCCGCTCAGCATCTTGCCGAACATATTCACGAAAAGTTTGGCGTGGAAGTGCAAATCTGTCATCGTGAGCAACAGATAGAGCAGGTTTTGCCTGCAAAATAAGAATAAATGGCGTGCAAATTTGGCTATCTCGCAAAAAGTTAGTAAATTTGCACGCACATTAAAATATAGCTATACAGCAATGATGCAAGCAATGATATTCGCAGCAGGTTTGGGCACTCGCCTTAAGCCACTTACCGACCGTATTCCGAAGGCATTGGTAAGTGTCGGTGGAGAACCTTTGCTCAAACGTGTCATCTTTCAGTTGAAGGATGCCGGTTTCACTCGCATTGTAGTGAACGTGCATCATTTCTCCAATCAAATCATTGATTATCTCCGGGAAAATGATAACTTCGGTATGGATATCCGTATCAGCGATGAGAGCGAAATGCTGCTCGAAACGGGTGGAGGTATCCGGAAGGCATGGCCGCTCTTCAGCCAGTCGGAGCCTATTCTCATCCACAACGTGGATATTCTGAGCAATGTGGATCTGAAGAAGTTCTACCAGATGGAGAGTCAGGACATGATAGCGGCACGACTGATGGTGAGCGAACGCAAGACCAAGCGCTATCTGCTCTTTGATGACAGTATGCGATTGGTAGGTTGGACGAATATAGAGACGGGCGAGGTAAAGAGTCCTTATCCAGATCTCAATCCTAAAGATTATAAGATGTATGCTTTCTCGGGCATTCACATGGTTGCCCCAGCGCTCTTCCCATTGATGGAGGAGGAATCGGACAAGTTCCCTATCATGGATTTCTATCTGAAGCATTGCGACAAGGTTCGCATCGAGGGATATGTGAAGAACGACCTCAAGCTGATGGATGTGGGAAAGCAGGAGACGCTGAAAGAGGCGGAAGCATTCCTGGAGGAATTAAAGTGAAGAGCAGAGAAAGTGAAGAGTGAAGAACGAAGAGTGAAGAATTCAATAGTCTTTGCTAATCATAAAGTTCAAATTTCAAAGTTACAAGTTCAAAGCTCAAAGTTCAACGTTCAAAGTAACAAGTTTAAATTTCAAAGTTAAATATATTATGCAACAGAAGATTATTATTTTGGATTTCGGTTCACAGACCACACAGCTGATTGGCCGTCGTGTTCGTGAACTTGATACCTTCTGCGAGATTATGCCTTACAACAAGTTTCCAAAGGACGACCCATCTGTGATTGGTGTCATCTTGAGCGGTAGCCCTTATTCCGTTCATGATCCGGAAGCTTTCAAGGTTGATCTGAGCCAGTTTATTGGCCGCATTCCTGTGCTCGGCATCTGCTACGGTGCTCAGTTCCTCTCTTACGCCCAGGGCGGTAAGGTAGAGGCTGCTGACAGCCGTGAGTATGGTCGTGCTAACTTGGAGCAGTTCGACAAGGAGAATCCTTTGTTCAAGGGATTCATCGAGAACTCTCAGGTTTGGATGAGCCATGGTGATACCATCACTGCTATCCCAGAAGATTATAAGTGCATTGCTTCTACTGCTAATGTGAAGTATGCTGCTTATGCTTCTACCAAACAGCCTGTATGGGCAGTACAGTTCCACCCAGAGGTGTTCCACTCTTTGCAGGGTACACAGCTCCTGAAGAACTTCGTGGTAGATATCTGTGGTAGCAAGCAGGACTGGAGTGCTGACTCTTTCGTTGAGACAACGGTTGCTGAGTTGAAGGAACAGTTGGGCGACGATAAGGTTATCCTCGGTCTTTCTGGCGGTGTTGACTCAAGTGTGGCTGCCGTTCTCCTGAACAAGGCTATCGGCAAGAACCTTACCTGTATCTTCGTTGACCACGGTATGCTCCGCAAGAATGAGTTCCGTGATGTAATGGAGGATTACAAGTGCTTGGGCTTGAACGTGATTGGTGTTGATGCTTCAGAGAAGTTCTTCGCAGATTTGGCTGGTGTTACTGACCCAGAGGAGAAGCGTAAGATTATCGGCCGCGACTTTGTGGAGGTTTTCAATGCTGAGGCAAAGAAGCAGACTGGTGCTAAGTGGCTGGCTCAGGGTACTATCTATCCAGACCGTATCGAGAGCTTGAACATTACCGGTAAGGTCATCAAGAGTCATCACAACGTAGGTGGTCTTCCTAAGGAGATGAACCTCCAGTTGTGTGAGCCATTGAAGTGGCTGTTCAAGGATGAGGTTCGTCGTGTAGGTCGCTCTATGGGTATGCCTGAGCACCTGATTACCCGTCATCCATTCCCTGGTCCAGGTTTGGCTGTCCGTATCTTGGGCGATATCACTCCTGAGAAGGTACGCATTCTCCAGGATGCAGATGATATCTATATCCGTGGCTTGCGTGAGTATAAGGTGAAGTTGAGTGGTGAGGAAGCTCGCCGCGTTCTGGCTGCCGGTGTTCCTGCTGACATGCAGAATGGCGAGATTGAGGTTTCTCTCTATGACCAGATCTGGCAGGCTGGTACCGTATTGCTTTCTACTGTCCGTTCAGTAGGTGTGATGGGTGATGAGCGTACATACGAGCATCCTGTTGCATTGCGTGCCGTAACAAGTACTGATGCGATGACTGCTGACTGGGCTCATCTTCCATACGACTTTATGGCTAAGGTAAGTAATGAGATCATCAACAAGGTAAAGGGTGTTAACCGCGTTTGCTATGACATCTCTTCAAAACCACCTTCGACAATCGAGTGGGAATAATCCTATAAAAAAGTCGCCTTTTTAAAGGGCGACTTTTTTTGTTATTTCTGATTCTTCAGGAGGTCACGAATTTCCATGAGGAGTTTTTCTTCGTTGCTTGGCTCTGGAGCCTTAGGAGTTTCTGCCGGCTTCTCTTCTTCTTTCTTGGCTGTAACCTTGTTGACTACCTTGATGAGCATGAAGATACAGAAAGCAACGATGAGGAAGTCGAAGGTGGTCTGCAGGAAATTGCCATAGTTAATGGTAGCAGCCTTGAGTTCCTCGCCCGCCACATTTACGGAAGGAAGGGTTACCTTGAGGTCGGCAAAGTTAACACCGCCGATGAGCCATCCGATAGGTGGCATGATGATGTCGTCAACTACGGAACTCACGATTTTGCCAAAGGCACCACCGATGATAACACCGACAGCCATGTCGAGAACGTTTCCGCGCATGGCAAACTGTTTGAATTCATTTAAAAATTTACTCATAACTCTAAAATCTTAAAAGTTTATATTATAAAAAATCTTCCTATATATAATAATGTCCTATATATAATAATGTAGGAAAGAGCAAGTACATATTGGTTCTTTGGTTACTGACCATGCCCATGTTTCCGTCTGTAAAGAAATGAATTTTGCAATATGGAGTTGTCAGTATGAAGTGTTTAATATTAAAAAACCGTTATTATTGGCACTCACTCATTCTTTTTTAACTTATTTAATACTCATTCTGGTTGCAAAGTTAGAAAATTTTTTGTAACTTTGCGCTCGTAAAGAAGAAAAAGTGCTTGACAGGGATGAAAAAAGGTGTTATCAGCTCCTTCGGATTCGCTTGATAGCTTAAAAGAAATAATTTTTAAACAATTAATTTAAATATTAGAACAATGATTAAGATTGGTATTAACGGATTTGGCCGTATCGGTCGTTTCGTATTCCGTTCTACAGTTGAGGCTGAGAACGCAAAGGAAGTACAGGTAGTAGCTATCAATGACTTGTGCCCAGTAGATTACATGGCTTACATGTTGAAGTATGATACAATGCACGGTCAGTTCGACGGTACTATCGAGGCTGACGTTGAGAAGAACGAGTTGATCGTTAACGGTAACCACATCCGTGTTACTGCTGAGCGTGATCCAGAGAACTTGAAGTGGGATGAGGTTGGTGCTGAGTACGTAGTTGAGTCTACAGGTCTCTTCCTCGCTTACGACAAGGCTGAGAAGCACTTGAAGGCTGGTGCTAAGTACGTAGTACTTTCTGCTCCTTCTAAGGCTGACGCTAACGGTAACCAGGCTGATATGTTCGTTTGCGGTGTTAACACTGACAAGTACAATGGTCAGAAGATCGTTTCTAACGCTTCTTGTACAACAAACTGCTTGGCTCCTATCGCTAAGGTATTGAACGATAACTTCGGTATCGAGACAGGTTTGATGACAACTGTTCACTCTACAACTGCTACACAGAAGACTGTTGACGGTCCATCTATGAAGGACTGGCGTGGTGGCCGTGCAGCTGCTGGCAACATCATCCCTTCTTCTACAGGTGCTGCTAAGGCTGTAGGTAAGGTTATCCCTGAGTTGAACGGTAAGTTGACAGGTATCTCTATGCGTGTTCCTACTTTGGACGTATCTGTTGTTGACTTGACAGTTAACTTGAAGAAGGCTGCTTCTAAGGAGGCTATCTGCGCTGCTATGAAGGCTGCTTCTGAGGGTGAGTTGAAGGGTGTACTCGGTTACACAGAGGATGCTGTTGTTTCTTCTGACTTCTTGGGTTGCGCTTTGACATCTATCTTCGACGCTAACGCAGGTGTTTACTTGACAGACAACTTCGTTAAGGTTGTTTCTTGGTATGACAACGAGATTGGTTACTCACACAAGGTTGTTGAGTTGATCAAGATCATGAAGAAGCACAACGGTTAATTCGTTGCCTCTTAACGATTAAGAAATATGGCCGCCCAGCATTTCTGATGCTGGGCGGCATTTTTTTTGCTTTTTATTTTGTGATTTCAAGTATTTGTCTTAACTTTGCGGCATGAAACAGACGATGATTACCATATTAGGTCCTACTGCGAGCGGAAAGACGAGTCTTGCCGCAGCGCT
>CAKPWR010000080.1 GCA_934196725.1 uncultured Prevotella sp. | reverse complement strand
TGAGACAGCATGGTTTGATGCGAACCTTTACTGTTGGCGAGTTCAGCCTTCAGTTTGTTGATGTTCTCGTTCTGGTTATCTGCTGCTTTCGTTGCTTTGTCCTTAGCCGCAGTCAGTCTTTGTTCAGCCGCATCAGGCTCTTCTCCATTCAGAATCTGCTTGTATTGCTCCTGCCATTCCTCCATTTCCTTCTTGGCGCTATTCCATGTCTGAAGGGCTTTCTCGTAAGCCTCCTCCTTACTCTTTTGCTGCGAGATGAGGTTGATGGTAAGTGCTTTTTGCTCAGCCAGTTTCGTGGTGCAGGTTGAAGTGCTTTCTTGGGCTTTGTTCTGTATAGTAGAAGCCTTGCTTTCATACGCAGCTTCATCCTTCACAGCCTTGTCCTTGAGTTGGGTCAGCCTTTCTATCTCTTTCTGAATCTTGTTAAACAGGCTCAGTTTGCTGCTCGCATCTTTCGCCTTGTTTTCATAGATAGGCAAGAGCGATTTCAGTTCTGCCTCAGCCTTCGGAATCTTTGGATACTGGGCGATGAGCACCTTCCATTCCTCTTCGTAACTGGCGATTTCTCCAGACAGTTTTTCCTGTTGTTTCTGGAGCGTCTGTACTTCGCCGTCGTTCTGTTTTCTCTCGCCGGAAAGATCCTTCTCCTCTTTCTGCTGCAGTTTCAGCAGATTCTCCTTGGCTTTCAGAAGTTGCGAGAGTTCCGTGGTGGCTTCCTCAAACTGTCTGTTGTCGGTATGATAAGGATGGGTCGTGCTGCCGCAAAGCGGACAAGGCTTGCCTTCGGTCAGGTTGTCACGATGAATCTCCCATTTCTCACTCACCATGAGGGTATAGGCATTTCTCAGCGTCAGGGTCTCTTGGCTCAGAGCCTCGATGGTCAACTTGCCCAGGGCTTCATCTATCTCTGCGTTTCTCTTGCCCAAGACCAGGATGCGCTCCTCATTCTTCTGCTTTTCTGCTGTGGCAGCATCGAGATGAGCCACAACCTTGATGGCTTGCTGGACATCCTGTAGTTTCCTGTCAGCTACAGTCTTGCTGTTCTGCAGTTCCTCTATGTTCTGTCCGGCAGTCTTATTTCTTTCCGTCTCCCAAGCCTGTTCAGCGGTTTGCGTCGCTTCGTGCAGAACCTGTTTCTGCTTGGCAATCTCTTCCTTTGTCGTTTTGAGGGCAAGGTTCGCTTTCTCCGTTTCTGCTTCCCATTTTTGGATGTTTCGGGCGTTTTCCTCCACGTCTTTCTGGGCAGTTAGATTCTCTTTCTGAGCCAACTCCAATGCCTCTTTCTTTTCTTTCAGATTCGGCATTGCCGCTTCCATTTTTGTTTTCAGCGCCCTTGCTTCAGCGATGACCGGCAGCGCCTTTTCCAGCTGTTCCTGTGCCTTGTTTACTGCTTCCTTCAGACTGGCGAGAGTTTTCTCGCTTTCGCTGATGGCAGACTCTTGACTTTTGATGTTCCCTTCCGCTTTCAGGATGTCTTCTTCCTGTTCGTGGATGCTCTGCGTCTGTCGCTCTACTTCCTGCAGCTGGTTGACGGCAGGCTGTACTTCATCATGCAACTGCAGACGGAGAATCTGGGCTTGCATCGCTTTAATGGCATCTGCTGCTTGTTTCATATCTCTTTGACAGATAGCGATTTGATGTATTTGTTTATCGTTTTCCTCAAACCATTGCAGGCCTTTCGAGATGGCTTGCAACTGGCTGTCGAGTTCCTTCTCTGCCTTTTCCAGGCGGGCGATTTCCTCCTGCAGTTGGGCGAGTTCTTCATCGTTCAGCAGGTTCTGTTTTACGGCTTCCACCGATGCTGCCATCTGGTTGTAGGCATCCGTCGCCTGGTCTTTCGCCTTCTTGATTTCAGTAGCGATGTTCGTATAAGTTTCCTCGCATCCGATGAGTTTTTCCAGGAGTTCGTACCGCTCGTTTTCCTTTGCCGTCAGGAAGTTGGCAAACGAGCCTTGGGCGATGAGCACGGTACGGAGAAACTGGTCGTAGTCGAGTCCGATGATGTTTGGCAGTTCGTTCCAGTCGGCAGTTTCCTCTGTCGTCTCTTCTCCGTTCCTTGTGATTTTATAGAGCGCAGTCTTGGCGTTCTCGTAGCGCACTCTCTGGAATCTGACGTGCCATTCTGCGCGGTAGATGCTGCCGTTGTTGGCAAGGAAGGTGAGTTTGCTGTAGCCTTCCTTCTTGCCACGTGTCAGGATGTTTCGGCTGTCGGTAGGAGCCAGACGGTTACTTTCGCTGGCATCGGCTGCTCCGAAAATCTCGATGTTCTGGTTCTTGTCTCCTTTCTTCCTGGGGTAGCGAGGGGCGCGGTTGTAGAGAGCCAGACAGATAGCATCGAGTAGGGTAGACTTGCCACTTCCCGTCGGACCTACGATGCTGAAGATGGTGCTCTCGCCTAAGGCACCTTCTTCAAAGTTGATGACCTCGCCTCCCTGTTTGTCAAGCGAAGCGAGGTTGAGTATTTCGAGTTGTAGGAATTTCATAATGATGATGTCGTTAATAAATCGGATAACATTTTCTCCTGTCTTTCGTTCATCGGAGCGTTGTGTCTGATGGCGAAGGCTTCCTTCAGCGTATCGAGCGGAGGACGGTTGATGATGTCTTCTATGCTGGTGATGTGCTGGGAACCCTGGATGGTGGAGAGGTCCAGTTGCGGGATGATGCGCTGGATTTTGCAGAGCACGGCATCCTTTTCGTTGACGAGTTTCTCCAGTTCCTTGATGTCATCGCTGGTCAGTTTCTCCTGTTTCACCTTCAGCATCACGTAGTCGAAGTGGTCGCTCAGTTCGCCGTCAGTTCTCTCCGAGAGTTCAGAATTGATGAGCTTCTGCCATTTCTTGAAGGTCAGTTCTTCCTCATCTTCGGGCAGGATGCGAAGGGCGTGCTGAGGCTTGTATTCCAGGAAATCTACTTTCCATTCCTTGCTCTTGCCGGTTTCCTTTCCTTCATCCTCTTCTCCGTGATCAATGGTGATGAGGTCGATGCCGTGGGTGTAGTCTTTCTCGGCAAACGACATCGGGAGGATACTTCCCGTATATCTTGCCCAGTCGGTGTTCCAGATATGTTGCCGTTTGTGGATGTGTCCGCAAGTCATATAGTCGGGATGGTCGTTCCATCCTTCCAGGTCCACTTCCTCCTGTCCGCCGATGATAATTTTCTCGCTCGCATCCTTCTTGGCGATATCCGAACCCTTGGCGTACATGTGTGCCATCATGATGCACTTCCTGCCCGGGTATTTCTTTCGAGCCTCAGCCGTCAGTTCTCTCAGAAAGTCGTTGACTCCCTGCGAGTAGCTGGCGTTCTGCACCACATCGCTTCTTAGGAAAGGTACGGCGAGGATGATGACTTCTTCTCCTTCCTCGTTGGTTACGGGGATGATGAGGTCATCGAAGGAATAGATCCAATGTCCGCCGGTTTTATCATCGTCCTCGCTTTCTCCCTGCTGCCAGATTTTCCTTACGTTTCCTCTTATTTCCACGTGGTATCGGGTGAGCAGCGGACGGGGAGCCTCCAGTCGGCTGGCTGAATCGTGGTTGCCAGCGGTAATGATGACCTGCATGTTAGGGCACAGTTGGGTAGCATCGGCAAGAAACTCGTAATAAACGGTCTGTGCCGCTGCCGATGGATTTCCGTTATCAAAGATGTCTCCTGCGATGAGGAGAGCATCGGGCTTTTGTTCAGCGATTTGTTCCAGGAGCCATTTCAGGAAATGCTTGTGTTCAGGCAGACGGTCGTTGCCGTGAAACAAGTTGCCCAGGTGCCAGTCGCTGGTTGCTAATATCTTCATACTCATAAGGATGTCTAATCTTAGTCTTTTGCTACCATTCCTGCATCTCTAGAGACCTAGGGAATAGGAAAGGTGGCCTTTATGGTAGGATAAACAGCAAAAAAACGAGGGGGTGTCATGGACTTATGACTCTCCCTCGTTTTTGCTTATTTTTAGTAATCCTCCCCTTCCCAGCAGTCTACAGAGTAGCCTTTGGAGTGGGCTGTGCCGTGGTCAGTGCTGGTACCAGGTTCCCCGCTGCCTGCTAAGAGGAGCGGAAGGCTGTCGGTAAGTTCCAGCACCTGGATTGCTGGAACTTGATACTTCTTTTTCATCATTGTATTCATATTCGTATTTAATATTATATTTACTTTTATATTTATTATCTACCAATTACATTTTATTTCACTTTACATGTCATTTCACCACCATCTTCTTGCCATTCAGGATGTAGATGCCCTTGCTCATATGCTTGGTCTTTGAGGCTGTAGCTACTTTGCGGCCATTCAGGTCGTAGATGATGCCGGCATGAGATGACGAGCCTGCTGGCTTAGAGGAATCAATGGTATCGGATGAGATTATCTCGCGGATACCTGTGGTGGTGCCGTCGCTCACGCCGATGGAGATGCTATACGCCTTGGCTTGTACTGAAGGAGTAGCATCCAAGACTGTCAGAAAGAGACGGAATGGCGGCATCACGCCATCTTTCTGTGGTCCGAATGTTCCATTGCCATTGAACGACCAAATGTGGTCGTCCTCAGATACCTGAGCCATAGGCTGATACCGGCTGCCATAGGTGATACGGAAGTTGTCGTTCTCTGTCATGAGTCCTGATGCACCGTCCCAGTCCACTACCTTCATCGCCTCGGCCTTAGGCTTGAGGTCGGCGGTCAGCTGCTCGTCACCACAATCATTGGTGAAAGTCAACTTATCTATTCCCCCCGCCAACTTTACGAAGACAGGCTGCCCTGCTTGGATCCTGGTGCCAGGCTTCAGTTCCTGCAGCATGAGGATAAAGTGCTCCAGCTCTGGAGTGCTCTTCGCCGTGTTGTGTATCACCGTGCCCAATGGTGTATACACCTTCTCAAACACGCTCGAGTATTGCGAGATGCTAAATGGCAGGCAAAGGGTGGCATACCCGTCTGGCTCCAGTCCCTGGCGCTGATAGCTCAGCTGGTTAGGTGCATATACGGTTGGGATGCTCGTCACCTCATCCGACATGCCCTTTTCGTCGGTCAGCTGCACCACCTCCTCCGAGCCATAGAGGGCAACGAGCTTATCGCACTGTTCAAAGCCTTGCTCATGATAGGTGGCATAGGCATCTCTGCTCACAAGGATTGTGCCCAGGTCTGGCGTGTCCTTGAAGGCATCTGCTGCGATAGTTGTCGCATTGCCCTTTATCTTAACATTGTGAAGAGACTCACATCCTGCAAAGGCTTGAGCACCTACAGTCTTCACTGTCTGAGGAATCTCCATACTTGTGAGATTTTTATTGTCCTTAAAGGCTTTCTCCTTGATTTCTGTCACAGGCATGTTTTCCAGCTCCGTTGGAGGAGCGAAACCAGTCCACCTCTCATCGCTTGTCCCGATGCAAGAGAGCTCGTGGGTGTCGTCATTCACCTCATAGACGATGCCACTGTTATCAGTGAGGAAACCCTTGATTTTGTCTGCTTGGTTTGTGAACAGGTCTGTGTAGCTTTGCTTCGACTTCCAAGGCACATAGATGTTCTTGAGTTTGAAATCATCATCAAACATCTCTGGGCTATAATTTGCCAAACTTGTATTGTCCATGGCTCTATTAAAGGTCACGTCCTCTAGCATAAGACCCCCGGCAAAAGCTTTTTCATAAATGTTTTCCACTGATGCAGGGATGTCGATATGGGTAAGGGCTGTACCTTGGAAAGCATAACTTCCTATTTTCTTCAGATTGCCTTCTGCAGCAAAGGAGACGGAGGTAAGGATTTTACAATCATAAAATGCGTTCCCTGCTATCTCCTGTACTGAAGAAGGGATAACAACATGTGTAAGAGGACAATCTTGAAAAGCATAACTTCCTATTTTCTTCAGCTTGCCTTCTGCAGCAAAGGAGACGGAGGTAAGACTCGAATTGAATTTAAAAGCATAATCATCTATCGTCTCTACAGACGCAGGAATACTGACACAGGTAAGAGGACAATTTTGAAAAGCATATCTTCCTATTATCTTCAGATTGCCTTCTGCAGCAAAGGAGACAGAGGTAAGACGAGAGCATTCAGCAAATGCCGACTCTTCTATCCTCTCTAAGCTGGTCGGAAACACTACACTCTCAATATTAGATTTACTAAATCTCGAACCATTTATGGCAACCACCGGCATACCTTCAATCGTCTCTGGTATCACCAGATGAGGAATGAAAAAACCATCGGCAAAGCCTTCGACTGTGACCTTGCCATCGTTTACCGAATAGCTCAAAGCGCAGGCTTTGCAAACCGTACAATACACATTATCGCACTGATGCCCCTTGGCTGGCAGGATGTAGCTATTGTCGGTGTACTTCTCTGTGCCCAGGGCATCCTTGAACAGCAAGTCGCAAGCCGTGCATTGGTAATATTCCACATGGCCCACATTGGTACATGTCGGTTCCACAGCTGGTATTTTTTGAATCTGATGTTCCTTACAGATCTTTTTTTCTAACTTCAGCTTGAGTTCCGAAACCTGCAGGAGGGAGCCTCCCTCGGTTATCTCCCACTTGAAATATTCGTACTCTGCGGAGGAAGAGCAATTATAGTTATAAGCAGTGGCATTCTCATCCTGAAGTACGACATCATTGCTCACTTGGTCGATGATGGTCCAGTTCTTCTGATCGTTGCTGCCATAGAGAGTCCAGCTCTTTGGGTTTCTTCCTGCGTAGTCGCCGCTGTCATTGCCCGTGGTGATGGTGTAGCCACTCACGGCACCTAACCTGCTTGCCTTGAAGATGACGTAGGCCTTCTGCGAAAAGTCAAAGCACCATTTGGTATCGGTGTTACCATCAAAGAGATTATGGGCACGCTCGTCTACCGTTTCAAGATACTCAAAATTATCTTCTTCGTGGTAAAATCCTTCCGGATTTGCCGAGATACAGGTAAAAGTTACCTCGTCGCTACCATTACTCTCTCCCTCTGCCATAGCCGAGCATGGGATGAGCATGAGGATACTAAGGAGGAGAAGCACTGCCGATGTCAACGCTCGGCTATGCCTCGCTTCCCCAAAAAACTTGGGATGGATGGGTGTAAAAGATTTCTCCATAATTTACTATGTTTTGATTACATTAATATGATTTACTATGATTTAATTAAATACTTTTCCGTTTCTGACTGCAAAAATAGTGAAAAAAGATGAAAGGGAGGTGGAAAAATTGATTTTTTTAGTTTCATTTCTACCAATGAAACTATATTTTTTTGGGGGATTTAACTATATTTAAAGTTTTCCATCCTTGTTTATGGAGCCTGCATGCTAGTACTCTCGTCATCATTCGATAATAGCAGTTCTTGCCAGTACTCAACAAGTCGTAATATGATTTCTTGTACATAGAGTGGATACTTTCACTTGCTATGCGAAACAGTCGCAAAGGTTCAAAAAACGAAGAATTATGGCCGGAAAAGAAAAGATATTCAGGAAAAGTCTTGTTTTATATCTGATAAAGTTGTATCTTTGTAAGGTAGAAATCTTCGTTCACCGACGTTGAACCGACATTCACCGACGTTGAACCGCCGTTCAGCGACGTTGAACGGACATTCGGCGTCGGTGAACGGAGATTTCTTCTAGGATAAAATACTTTTCTTCCTAGGTTTGTGGTCTTTTCTTCTTAGGTATGATCATAAATACTGTAGGATACAAAGGCTGCTGCAATAAGGAGTGATAACAATCTTAATAAGAAAGGAAACTGATATGGCTAAGTACAAGTTGCAAGAGTTGAATGATATGCGTGATGAAGGCAAGCGCAGAGTTTATCCCAAGATGGTGACCAACCGGACACTATCCCGAAAAGAGTTCGTCAAGATGATGCAGCATTACCATCGCGGTATTTCGGAAAGTACCACGGAGGCTGTATTGACAGATGTGGTTGATATGCTGGCAGACATGCTCTCCATGGGGTACAACGTGAATCTAGAAGGTTTCGGCACCTTCTCCCTCTCCCTCGCTTTCGAGGACGATAAGCCTAGGGAAATTCTGAGTCAAGATGATAAGATGACGTACCGCAAGGTGGGAGTGAAGGACATCAACTTCAAGGCGTCTCCTGAGTTTGTCAAGGATGTGAAGCGTGAAACCGATCGTGACCTGGAACGAGATATGGGTGGCGTAAAGGTGATTCGCAAGCAACTCTATTCCAAGGAAGAGCGCATCGCCCGTGCCCTGGAGGTGATAGAGAAGAACGGAGTCCTCACCCTAGGCGATTATGTCTCCATCAACAACCTGAGCCGCACTTCTGCCTCTATGGAACTGAAGGAGCTGACAAATGACAAGACTTCGCCGATAGATTCACTAGGCCGCGGCAGCCATAAGGTTTGGGTGAAGAGGAAAGAATAAATGCAAATATCTCTCAGAATATTTGTTAGTTTCAATTCTTTTTCGTATTTTTGCGGTGTAATTAAAATGATAGTGTTATGACGACAATAATAAGGGAACATCTTGAAGATGAGGTACTCAAGTCGATTCAGAAGAAAGCGGAGTCGATTATGCCGAAAGATGCCAAGGTTATCCTTTTCGGGTCAAGGGCTAGAAGGGATGCTAAAGCAGATTCCGACTGGGACATCCTTGTGCTTCTGAACAAGGATAAGATAGAAGAGCAGGATCATGATAATTACACCTATCCTCTTTGGGAATTGGGTTGGCAAATCAATCAGATGATTCACCCGATAGTATATTCTATGAAAGACTGGCAGAGCAAAAAGGGCAGTCCTTTTTATAATAATGTAGAAGAGGAAGGGGTGATGCTACTGCAAAACAGGGCGCATAACACGATAGCGAGGATCTTTTTTGGTATTGCTTTTATTGGATAAGCCATAATCCTTCTGCCTTTAATTCTTCTATAAATTCTTCAAAATCTGTAGCCTTGCCTGTCCTTTCATATTCCGCTTCAATAGCTTCAATCCTAGCCACGGCTTCTTTTTCATTCGCCGGATGCCAGCCAACTGGATATCTTTTCTCTTTCATAAGCTTTTTTCTTTATAGTTTTCTTTTGAATTGTCTGATAAGATATCTAGGGCTTCTTCTCATATCCCATAAGTCTACGAAAATGACGAGGTCGTTGGCTTCATCGTAGCGATAGATAATCTTCCAATTCTCCTTGATAATCGCACTATG
>CAKPWR010000079.1 GCA_934196725.1 uncultured Prevotella sp. | reverse complement strand
TTTTATAAAATTGAGAGTGTCTACCTTTCTAGTTTATAAAGTAAAAAAGTGTCTACTGAAATCAGGAAAAGTCAACCATTAAGTGGTCAGTCTGTGCCCGTCAAGTGGGCACTCAGGGACCAAGTGATGGGCATCGACAGACCAAGTAACGGGCACTCGTTGCCCGTACTGTGGGCATCGAGTGCCCAAAGTGCAGGATGTTTTTGGGCACTTCTTGCGGGTCGGCGGCTTCGCTATTATGCATGATGCTTCATGACGATTTCGTGATGGTTTTATGATGATTTGGTGATACTTCGATGCCAATTTCATGATACTTCTCCCGATTTTATGATACTTCGATGATACTTTTTTGTAAAGTAATCCGAAAAGTATCATTCCTATATATCATTACGTATCAGATAATTACACATGTTTTTAAGCAAAAAGATGATACTTTGAGACTTTTTTCGCGAAAAAACTTTTTTCGTGTGCGTATAAACTCGACGGTAAATCTGAAAAAATATCTGATATGAAACCTTATAGATACCCCCAAAAATACGTCCCGACGTAGCCTTTACTACATGGCGACGTAATCTTTCCTACGTCCTGACGCATAGATTCCTACATCGCCATGTAATTTCAAGGGCGTGGGCAGTACCTGTTTTAGCACTTCAATTCTATACTCATCGAAATCTTATCCATAAACCGACCAAGATTGGGGAACTTTCGTATATGGCTCAATTTTTAACCCATTATGCTTGGTTTATTCGGATTTTCTTTGTAACTTAGCAGCGCAAAACGTAAAGCATGAAGGAATATGGCAAAAATAGTAAATTTCTATCCTGTAGGGATACAGACATTCTCGAATATCAGAGAGGGCAATTATCTCTATATAGATAAGACCCAATACATTGTTGATTTTCGAGAGAAAAAGATGAAGTATGTCTTCCTGAGTCGTCCAAGACGATTCGGAAAGTCGCTTTTTGCCTCTACCCTCCAAGCCTACTTCGAGGGAAGAAAGGAACTTTTCGAAGGATTGGCCATTGCTGATTACGAGAAGGATTGGGTGAAGCACCCTGTATTCCACTTCGACCTGAGCGGTGCCAAGCACATGGGCATAGAGCAGCTGGAAAGATATTTGGCAGATATGCTTGAAGAGCAGGAAACCATCTGGGGGTATAAGACGCATCAGGTGGATGCCAATCTCCGTTTGAAAGACCTAGTGAAGCGTGCTTACGAGCAGACGGGCGAAAAGGCTGTGGTCATCATCGACGAATATGACGCCCCTCTGCTGGATGTTGTGCACGAGAAGGAGAACCTGCTACCGCTCCGCCGCATCATGCAGAACTTCTACAGTCCTCTGAAGATGCTCGACCCATATCTGGAGTTCACCTTCATCACCGGTATCACCAAGTTCTCGCAGCTCAGCATCTTCAGCGAGTTGAATAATCTCGACAACATCAGCATGTTCGACCAGTATTCCGCCATCTGCGGCATCAGCAAGACCGAGCTTACCACGCAGATGAAACCGGATGTGGCAGCATTGGGCGAAGCCCTTGGCATGACGTACGAGGAATGCCTGGCAGAACTGACGAGATTCTACGACGGCTATCATTTCAGCAAGAAATCAGAGGATATTTTCAACCCGTTCAGTCTGGTAAAGGCTTTGAATGCTCGTGACATAGCTCCATACTGGTTTGGTTCCGGCACGCCATCTTTTCTCTTGAAACTGCTGGATAAGTATCACGTCAATCTGGCAACTTTGGAGAGTCAGGAGGCGGTACTGAACTCCTTCGACCAATCAACAGAGGAGATGACCGATGCCCTGCCATTGCTTTATCAGAGTGGCTATCTGACCATCAAGAAGTATAATCCGATGTTCCAGGAATATACGCTGGGCGTTCCAAACCGGGAGGTGCGTAACGGCTTGCTCAATTCCCTGATTCCCCATTATGTGAATCCTCGCCGTTCCGACAATGATGCCTTCCTCCTGGGATTCAGCAAGGCTGTTTACCGAAATGACATTGAGGCGGCATTGGAACACATGCGCACCTACATGGCAACGATACCATACGATCTGGAGAATCATAGCGAGAAGCATTATCAGACCATCTTCTATCTGATGTTCAGTTTCCTTAACATCTATATCCACACAGAGGTGAAGAGCGCCATCGGCAGGGCTGATGCTGTGATGCACATGCCAGATACGATATACGTCTTCGAACTGAAGGTTGATAAGAGTGCTGAGGAGGCTTTGGCACAGATAGATGAAAAGGGTTATATGCTGCCATATCATGCTGAAGGCAAGCGACTGGTAAAAATCGGTATCAGTTTTGACAGCACCCAGCGCACTATCAGCGATTGGATTATCAAGGAAGAATAAAGATAAATCCGGAACAGAAACTTGCCAAGTTATCTGTTTCGGATTTTTTATAGGTTTCGGCATCATAGCCACCATTTTTCATACGTTTTAGAACTAGCCAACCCCATCATATAAACAAATTATCAAGTGTTACTGAAGCCCTGAATATATCGGAGTATTCATTACTCACCAGCTCAGAATTTCCCACATACGTAAGGAGGAATGTCTTGGTAGGATTCTTTTCTTCCAAAGCCTGCATGCGGCTATTCAGCACCTGAGCATAACCCTTGGTCACGGCATAAGGAGCCTTATAAAATTTCATCTCGCAAACATTCACCGCATCATCAGCCCTGTCTATCAGCAAGTCAATCTGCATGCCATCAGCCTCTCCGCTTCCCTTCACTATAAGCGAAGATTCCTGCGATGACACAGCACCTATATGAAGAGCATATTTTATCTGCGAAATATGCTGCAAACAAACCTCCTCGAAAGCAATGCCACGCCATGAGGCAACATCGCTTTCCTTCAAATGCTGCTGCCAGTAATCAGTTTGCTTTACTGCCTTCTTCTCCTTAAAATGAAGCCAGAACCAGCAAAAGGAATCGATAAGCTTGTAATACTCCTCTCTCTGACTGAAACCAAATGGAGTATATTTCACCACAAAATCGCTGCCCATCAAGGCTTTCAGCATCTTGGTAAAATCACCATTAGGATTCAAACCGGTATGCTCTGCTATCTCCTTACGGGTGAAACCAGCATGGCGGGTACTCAAAAAACGAACGATCTTCATACAATCTTCTGCATGATCAAACACAGAATAGAAAAGCCTGTCAAACTCATCCCCCAGCTTCGCATGACGGTCAAAGAACAAGGCATCTATGTTCTGAGCCAGACTATAGGCTGGATTAAAGAAATTCATATAGAAAGGAATTCCACCCATAATCATATAAGCCTGCGTAATATTATAACGGGACATCTTGATGCCACGACTCTGATAGAATTCCTCACATTCTTTCAATGTAAACGGCGACAGTTTGATTTCTCCTGTCAACCGACCATATAATCCACCTTTATTACTGATTAGATTATCTAGCATCCAGGAGGTGGCAGAACCACAGACTACGAGCAACAGATTATGGCGCATATTGCCCCAACCATTCCAGAAAGCCTCTAATGCCGTAAGAAAACCGGAACGTGCCGTATCCATCCAGGGCAACTCATCGATAAATACCACCTGTCGGAAGCCATTATCGCAAGTTTCCAAAAAACGTTCCAGCAAAAAGAAAGCCTCCATCCACGACTTAGGTTGTGCGATATCCTCCATGCCATGGCGAAGAAGCGAGAAATAGAAATTCTGCAACTGGTCTTTCAAAGTTATCTTCCGACGACGGTCGTAAGGCGATAATCCTGTATGATGAAACACCATATCATCGTGAAACACCTCATCAATCAAGAATGTTTTACCTACACGGCGACGACCATACACAGCCACAAACTCTGCTCTACCACTTTCGTAGTAACGCTTCAATTCTGCAATTTCTTTTTTTCTACCTATTATTTCACACATAATCATACCCAATTGGTTCGCTACAAATATACGACTAATTTCGGAAATAGCGAAAGAAAATAGCGTTTATTTCGCTACGAAACCGATTTTTTACCGTTCGTAGCGGAATAAACGCTATTTTAACTCAGTTTTAACACTTAATAAATATATCTTATTCCAGCGTCAGCCACCCATCTTCCGTCCAGTTGATTCGCTTCTGAACCAGGATGCTGGCGCCATTCTTGGCGATGCTGTAACCATGGCAGAAGAAGAAATCACCATCAGGGAAGGAGTAGGCAGAACAATGGCCCATCGCCTCATATTCCTTCTTGTCACCTTCCAGCAGCAGGGTGCCACCACCCTCTCGCATATCCTTACCCGTCTTGTCCAGATAAGGACCGGAAACCTTCTTGCTTCTGCCTACGGCAACACGATAGGTACTCTTCATCCCCTGGCAGCAGTAATCCCAACTGACGAAGAGATAGTAATAACCACCATGCTTCATGATGAAAGGAGCCTCAATGGCATTGGTGCCGGCATCCTTGGAAGTAGGATTGGTAGGCACATCAATCTGATTGAGTGCATAACGGCGGGCAATGGTCTGAGGCTTGGCGCCCTTCTTCACATGCATCGTGCTCTTATCCAGCGGAATGAGCTGGATGCCATCCCAGAAAGAACCCCAGGTAAGCCAAGGCTTGCCCTTCTCATCTATCACGAAATTAGGATCGATGGCATTCCAATTCACTTTTCCACCCTTTGAAGCAATGAGACAACCCTCGTCTTTCCAACCATCGGTATCAGCTAGCGAAACATTGCTGAGCAATCCGATGGCAGAGGTGTTCTTGCCGAAGGTAGAACAGGAATAAGCCATATACCACTTGTTCTTATACCTGATGACATCAGGTGCCCAGGTATGACTCTCATAACCCGGCACACTATCATGGGTCCATGCCGGAAAAGCGCCACGCACCTCGTCTTTCAACACACCCTGCGGATTCAAGGTCCAATGCTTGCGGTCAGTAGAAGTCATCTGTGCAATACCATGACCCGTACAGTAGAGATAGTACTTGCCGTTCTCATAAGCCATCACGGGATCGTGAACCATCGGGGTATCTACCACGATTGGCTCCTGAGGAGCATTCTGTGCCATCATCTGGCAACCGCCTTTTACAGCAGGAGCAGCAATCATCATTGCTGCTCCCAATAGTATTTTAGATAAATTCATCTTCTTCATATTATACCTTATTATAATATAAGAGACTTATTTGTTCACAAACTTTCTGCCGTTTACGATAACTACACCCTTGTAGCTCTTGTCCACCAGCTGACCGGCGAGATTGTACCACTTGCCGTCATTCTGCTTCTTCTGGATAACGATAGGAGCGATTCCGGTATCCACAAGGCTAGAACCATCGATATAGGAATTCTCACCAGTAAAGAAGACATTGATCTTGGCTGGCTTGCCGCTGATGGTCTTAGAATATGAATAATGATATACCTTCTTGTCCTTGGTGGTAATCACAGCAGTCATCTTGAAAGCACCAGTAGCAGCATATTCCACGGTCATATCAACCAGAGAACCATTCATATCCTGCACAAATGTAGGCCAGTTGAAATCGCTGGTACATCCGGTGTTGTTCCAGGCAATGTTCTCCCAGTTATCATTACGCAACATCACATACTCCTTATAGCCGGAAGCACCATGAGCTACGTTGGAAACACCCAATACCCAACTCTTGTAATTATCTGTACCCACAGTATAGTTATAGAACTTGAACTGTGCCTTATTGCCAGCCTTCACGGTATAATCCTGACTCAAGTTGGCATTGTAACCATTCGTAAGATTCTTCTGTGCAGAAACAGGATAGTAAACCGGAGTTGTTTCCTCAGCCTCAGCATCGATATTCAAGGTATAATCCTTCACGTACTCATACTCCTCCTTGCTGATTGTCATGGTCAGGGTAACCTTGCCTTTGCCCTTTACCTTGCCGTCATCGGTCAGGATAGAAGTATTGCTAGACTTCCAGGAAATCTTAGCACCCATCTTGCCCTGAGTAGGCAGAGAAGGAGACGCATTCAGGGTGGCACCATTAGAGAATGGCAAGCTCATCTTGCTGATGGTATATTTGATGGCTGCCTTGGCATCTGCCTTCACAGCCCAAACCTCCTGCTGATAGGTGAAGTTGTTCTGTCCCATAGTCAGACTACCGCTTGATGAAGAGAGAGCAGAGATGGCAATGGCTGGGATATTGGTATAGTCGATGGTCTGCTTAACCAACACACCACGATAGACTACATTATTGATAGTCAGATGGATGTAATCTGTACCTGCGGTACGCTTCCAGGTTCCCTTCTCGGCACCGGTGATGGTTCCATCAGCATTGAGAGTGATGTTCACAGGAGTCTCGAAAGCCTTTGCCTGGGTATTCTGACCATACTGATGACGCATGAACTGATAGTCGCCTGCGATATCAGCATCTGCGATAGATGCCTTGGAAGCGATAGCTGCATCGGTGATGGTCTCACCGTCAAACTCGAATGGAGCTGCCATCAACCAACCCTCATCATTGAGGAAGAGCTGATGAACACGAACCTGATGGCCCTCACCGCCATTGCTGAAACGGGTGTGATAAACCACGAAAGAACGGTTCTGCTTGTCAACGAACGCAGAGTTATGACCCTGTGCAATCTCAGCACCGCTCATCGCATCCCACTGATAACCGCCAAAAAGCAATACGCCACGGTTGTCGGCTGTGGTAGAACTATAGTTCATCTTATAACTCTTGAAGAGAGCCGATGTGCCATAGCAATCTACGAAAGGTCCATACGGCTTCTCAGAACGGAAGATTCGCATCTGATAACCGCCATCGCTGGTCAATCCACCATAGCTCATGAAGAGGAAGTAGTACTTGCCAATCTTCTGAATATAGCTTGCCTCACCAGAAACATAATATCCACCGGCAATCTTCTTGCCGAAATAAGGATCGCTGGTGCAGTTGGCACTGGCAGCACCCGGAGTAGTGGTCTTGCCATTCACCTCGTAAGGGAAGGTATAGGAATAATCACGGAGACCATTGGTCTTATCCAACTTAATCATAAAGATACCACCTGACCATGAGCCATAGCTCATCCAGAGATTGTCGTTGTCATCATAGAAGACGCATGGGTCGATGCAGTTTGGCCAATAGGATCCCCAACTCTTACCTACCTTATAGCGGGTAGGAAGAGCGGTTTCGCCAGTAGCGATGGCAAAGTCGGTATGCTTCCAGTCATCCGCAGCAGCGTATGAATTGTGAGCGAATGTGCCCTGGAAACCGGAGAAAACTACCGGTCCCTGGTAAGCCCAAGGTCCTTCTATGTTATCTGAAACAAAGCATACGATAGAAGAGCACCAGTTGTCACCATTCAGACTCATATACATGCACCATTTCTTCATGGTCTTGTTGTATACGATGTCTGGTGCCCACTGCATACCCTGAACATTATTTCCCTTATACTGCCAGCCATGAGCATTGAAGTTTCCGAACTTCACCTTCTCGCCCTTGCTGTTCTTCACTTCGGTGACAGCATGCGACTGATAGGCAATGGAATAATTAACCAATGTGCCCTGCTTGTTGGCAAAGAGACTGTTCACATTGCCGGTAGCTTCCTCACCAGCCTTGAACGAAGTCCATTCCTGATAGTTGCTTGCCGCAGTGGTCTTGCCTCTACCCAGGTGAGAACCATATATATAATAGGTAGGCGAATTAGGGTTGGTGATGTCATCCACCACGATAGACGGGTCGTGGCAAACCACACGCTTATTATATGCTCTCGACGTATAAGCATTCGTCAGGTCATTGTCGCTGACCTGTGTCTGGGCAGTTGCTCCAATGGCAGCAAAGCCCAACATGGAGAGTAATAATTTCTTCATAACTTGATTGAGTTAAATTATTGATTATAAAAAGAAAACCAAGACTTCTGATATGATGCAAAAAGGCAGACCTATGTGGAAAAGTGTTTTCACATAGGTCATGCCTTATCATATTATTTCAAAAATCTCTTATCTGCGATGAGCACGGCTATAGTGCTTGCGGGCAGCAAATGATGAGTTTGAGAAAGGAAGATCGAATACGAGATGAGCCTTCTCCATAGTGAGCTTGAACGCCAGATCATTAGCATCGATGTTGTTGATGCCATTGTAGGTCTGAGTGTAAAGTACACCATCACTACCAATCATGCTAGCCTTGATATTGGCTGTACCATCACCTACGTTGGTTACAGAAAGCTGAACCTTGGCACCATCCATAGCTGTAAGCCAAGCACCCCAGTCTTCCCATGAGCAGGCATGAGTACATGCATCATATCCATCACCCCAACCGTAGTTATCGGCACGAACTGCAGCATACTCCTTATCGTTTGCCTTGTTTACAAGAACAGCTACAAAGTTATGCCAGTTGGAAGCACCAGATGTGTAGTTGACGAACTGAGTAGAAACTGTCTTGCCTGCAGGAACCTCAAACACATTAGAGAGAGCTCCGAAGAAAGCAGAAGTATTGTCCTCATTACCGATGACGGTATCAAACTCCAGGTGAGCCTTCTCAAGAGAGAGCTTGACGAAGAAGTCGTTTGGATCTACGCCAGAGATTCCGGTGTAGCCCATGTGATACTTATGTCCATTGGCTGCAACGATATCGTACTTGATACCTACAGTGCCATCACCATTGTTGGTTGTATAGAGGGTTACCTTGGCACCATCCATATCTGCGAGCCATGTAGCCCAGTTATCAGGAGCACCGAATGGAGTTGCCTTTCCGTCATAAGCTGTACCCCAACCGAAGCAGTCAGCACGGGTAACGCCGTATTCTGTACCGGCACCGTTTACCATTACAACGAGGAAGTTCTCCCAGTTATTACCACCATTGGTATAGTTGGTAAACTGCATCACCTGAGTCTCATGAGGAGCAACCTTCACAGGATCTGACAGAACACCGAAGAATGGAGTTGAGTTATCGGCAGCACCCAGGCTGTTGTACATCTTATCTACCACGCTGAACTGAGCCTGACCTGCGATAGGAGTACTGCAGTTCTCGTTCTTGAATGTCTTGTTATAGATAGCAACGAGCGTCTTCACACCGACCTGATCCATGTTAGGAACAGCCACGAATCCGAGTTCGGCAGCAGGAACCTCCTTGGTGATACCTGTCTCGAATGTGATGGTAGCAGAAACGTTAGCCATAGCATCCTCAAGAGATGTACCTACCATTACCTTCTTAGGAACAGAGTGCAACTCCATAGAAAGAGGCTGCTTATCCTCTGCAGAAGTGAAACCACCGATTGGCTCGAGGTTAGACTGGAGGAAGTTGATGTAAGAACCTTCCGGTACAAGGAATGCACGGATATTGGTATCGCTTGCATCAGGATTGAGATTTGGGAGAGGGGTAGCCTGCTTGTATGTCTTGGTTACAGTACCATTGGTAATCTTCACGCTGAAGGCATTAGGGTCTGAGCGGTCAACAGTAAGAATTACTGTACCACCAAGCTTCTGTACGCCTTCGTCGGTATCAGTTTCAAAAGTAAGATCACTTACTACACCACTTCTGTCGATATAATCACCCCACTCAGAGTTACCGCTAGGCTGATTATCGAAACGGATAGCTCCATACTCCTTATAGTTAGCGCCACCACGATCATCATCACTA
>CAKPWR010000078.1 GCA_934196725.1 uncultured Prevotella sp. | reverse complement strand
AAGTTTGTCGCCCTGTAAGGGCAAAAGCTTTAAAACTCCAGGCAAAACATAAGGCTTTTGCCCTTACAGGGCGCCTTACTGATTGCCATTATACCCAGGGCGCTGCCCTGGGCTAGGAGCTTTTGGGCCTTCAGCCCGTACTTGAACCACATGCGAAAGTTCATTCCACTAATTCTTGTATAACTGAACTTCCTCAAGTTTTACCCCACACGCCCTGCAAGGGCAGAAGCCCCTAGCCCAGGGCATCGCCCTGGGTAATTACGGGCGCAAGTTTGTCGCCCTGTAAGGGCAAAAGCTTTAAAACTCCAGGCAAAACATAAGGCTTTTGCCCTTACAGGGCGCCTTGCTGATTGCCATTATACCCAGGGCGATGCCCTGGGCTAGGAGCTTTTGGGCCTTCAGCCCGTACTAGAACCACATGCGAAAGTTCATTCCACTAATCCTTATATAATCTGCAAAATTACGAAAAATAATCCGAAACCTATTACCTTTTATCCTTGTTTTTTGGTTGTTCCGTAATTTTTTCTTAACTTTGTGCCCATAATCAGGTTTAAATAATCGTAAAATCAGAACGATATGAAAGATATGTTATCATTGAGCCAGTCGAGATTCTCGGCTCGTAAGTTTACCTCTGAGGCTGTAAGCCAGGAGGATTTGGATTATATCATGCAGTGTGTGCAGTTGGCACCATCAGCCGTTAACAGACAGCCTTGGCTCTGGCTTATCGTCCGTTCTGCTGAGGCTAAGGAGAAATTGCAGGAATGCTACGATCGTGAGTGGTTTAAGACGGCTCCCATGTATATCGTGGGCATGAAAAACGTGAATGAAAATTGGGTTCGCAGATATGATGAAAAGCCTCATGGAGATATTGATGTAGCCATCGCTACTGAGCATCTTTGTCTGGCAGCTACCGAGCGTGGACTGGGAACCTGCTGGGTATGCAATTATGATACCGAAAAGATGCAGCAGCTTTTCCCTCGTGAGGGCTACGAGGCTGTAGTTGTTATTCCTATCGGGCATATTGCAGAAGATTGTCCTCATGCCGAGAAAAAGCGTAAGGACATGAGCGAGATAGTAGAGGAAATCTAGGATAAAAATGGAAGCAAAATGGAAATGGCTTCCCTTTTCGCCATACATGCCGGGTACGACATATTAACATGAATATGAAAAGAATAAGAAAGATATTAATAGGTGGAATCATGATGATTCCAGCCCCTGTCTTTTCGCAGAATATGATGATGACCATGGGGCAGAATACAACGGTTCCTGTAGAGCAGACTACCCATTACAAGCGCTATCATGGTGATGGAATCGATGATGTCCTGCGCCTGGTGCCAACGGCATCTGTCTTCGGATTGAAGATGCTGGGCGTGGAGGCTGAGAGTTCCTGGAAGCGAAGGATTGCTGTTTCGGTGCTCTCGTTCGGCGTCAATGCGGCTGTAACCTATTCGCTCAAGAAGTCGATACACAAGATGAGACCCGATGGGACTGATAACGAGTCGTTTCCTTCCGGACATACCTCTGTGGCTTTCTGCGGTGCCACCACATTGATGCACGAATATCGCAAGGTTTCTCCTTGGATTGGTGTGGCGGGCTATGCTGTGGCTACGGGAGTGGCTGTGGATAGAGTGCGCCGCAATCGTCACCATTGGGAAGATGTCGTGGCGGGTGCAGCCATCGGTGTAGCCTCGGCAGAAGCCGGCTATCTGATAGGCGATTGGATTCTGGGAAAGAACAAGAAGAAAGGAAAGGAGAGTGATGGAGAGAATGAGAAGGATATCAATGACAATATCAGTCTTTCGGTAGCTCCTACAGGTATTGATTTAGCTATCAGATTGTTCTAGTTATCACTCCCTGCGGTCGTTCGGGAAGTTAAGAGATTCTAGTTTCGTATGTAAGCTCCACACGCCCTGAAAGGGCAGAAGCTCCTAGCCCAGGGCATCGCCCTGGGTAATTACGGACACAAACCTGTCGCCCTGTAAGGGCAAAAGCTTTAAAACTCCAGACAAAGCATAAAGCTTTTGCCCTTACAGGGCGCCTTACTGATTGCCATTATACCCAGGGCGATGCCCTGGGCTAGGAGCTTTTGGGCCTTCAGCCCGTTCTTGAACCACAGGCGAAACTATTTCTCCATTCCTCCTGTCTGGATTCCCTGCTGTTCTTCCTGGAAGTCATTCTTGATGTTTGACTTCACCTGCTGGAATTGCTTCTTGGTGTTTCCGAACTTCCAAGTCAGGGTAAGACTGATTTGGCGCAATGGCACTTTTATGGTCATGTTCTGTACGTAATCCGAACCCACGGTCTTCTGCTTGATGTTGAGCTTGTCGTCGGTAGGAGTGAGGAACATCAGACCCAAATCCAACTTATCCTTGACGATGGATTTGGAGAGGGTGGTATAGAAGAATGCCATACCGCTCTGATAGCCCTGCAGATTATGCTGCTTGGTCTGGATGATGCTACCCACGGTCCATTGCAGTTCCCAAGGCAGGGTCTGTTGCAGATTGATCATTGTGCTGCTGTTCCATCCGTTGTTCTTCCATCCCAGGGCATCGCTGCGCAAATCGTTGTAGCTCAAGCTCTCGTTCAGCATCAGTCTTGTCTTCTTGAACATCAGCCAGTTGATGAATACATTCATGCTGGCGTTGCGGGTCTTCGAAACATTGCCGTAGGTGGTGTTGAGCAGGTTGTCGGCATCGAGGAAGGAATACTGCTCTATCTTGTTGTCGCAGAATCCGTAACCCAGGGTGGTGCTCAACATGAATCGCTGGTTATAGTAATTGAATACCATGTTCAGCTGATGCGACTTCACCACGTCGAGGTCTGTATTACCATAGGAGATGGCAGTAGGATTACTGCGGTCTACGTATGGATTCAGATAGGTGATGCCAGGACGGGTGATGCGCAGCTGATAGTTCACGCCGAGATTCATGCCTGGAGCCATGTTGTAGGAAAGGCTGGCGCTCGGCACGAAGTTGCCGTACTGTTTGTCGAAGTCATCGCCCTTGCCCTGTTCAAACTTCACCTTCTCCCAGGTCTGCTCGTAGCGGGTTCCCAGCATGGTTCCTATCTTTCCGAAGTTTCCTTTCCATTCAGCGTATGCTGCCAGAATGCTCTGGTTGTTCTTGTATTCCATGCTGTTGGCTGGGTTCAGAGTCTCGCTCTTGTCTGCAGCCACATCATAGTAGCGGGAATCGCTCTTGTTGGTGCGGGCGATGTATTTGGCGCCGAAGTTCAAGCGCTGTGTCTCGCTGAGCGAGTGGGTGAAGTCTGCCTGGAAGGTATGTTCCGTGCCACGGGTTTTGCTCTTTGAGAGCAGGTCGTGGAGCTGAATTCCCGTTACCTGACTGATGTCATCGTAGAACGTATAGTTGTCGATATGGGTAGGGTTGGTGCTGAAGAGATAGCTGAGGATGAGGTAGTTGGTGCGCTCCTTGTTGAAGAATCGCTGATAGTCGATGCTTCCATTGAAAGAAGTGTTGTCCAGATTCTGCTTCATCTCGTTGCCATATTCAAAGCCCTTGCCATAGATGCCGCCAGACATCTGGGTGAGCGGATGACCGTTCATCTTCTGACCGAAGGTGGTCAAGCCAGCCGTGGCGCTGATGTTGCTCAGCGAATCGAGTTCATAGCTCATGCTGATGTTGCCCATCGAGAATGGCTGCTTCATATCCGAATTCTGATAGTAGTTCATCGTGCTTCCATCCTTCTGGATTCGGTCGAAGGAGATGGTGGTTCCATCCATGCGCTGATGATCGTACATACCGTTGGCACTGTAGGTGAACTTGCCCTGCTGACCGCTGATGAGGGCAGAGATGCTCTGCGCCTGATTGCCGGCAGTGGCACTGATGTTGCCGTTATATCCATTGCTGAGGTCGTTGCCTCCTGCGCCATTCACGGTCTGCTTGTTGAGTACGATGTTGAGCACACCGCCCGTTCCTTCTGCATCATATTTGGCACCAGGGTTGGTGATTACCTCTATGTTCTTGACCATGGTTGCCGGCATCGCCTTGAATATCTGTGAAGGGTTGGCAGAGAACATGGGATTCGGCTTTCCGTCTACGTATACCTTGAAGCTGGAAGAACCATTCACGGTGATGTTGTCCTGTCCGTCTACGGTTACCATCGGAACCTTGCGCAGCATATCAAGTACGGTAGAAGCCTTGGCATCGGCATCCTGCTCTACGTTGTAGGTCATCTTGTCGGTCTCCATCTTTACAAGAGGCTTGGAGGCAACCACGGTTACGGCATCCAGGTCCATATCCTTCCAGATGGAATCGGAAGCCTCTACCTGGTTCTGTGCGAAGCTTTCGAGCGAACATACGAGCAAAGAGCTCAGTAATATCATATTTTTCTTGTTCATAACAATCTTTTTTTTAGTTTTAATACTCCTTGATTCTGTTATTTTCTTTGTCATTTTTTCTGTTTGACGATGCAAAGGTAAATGGATTTTTTTGAATGACAATGAATGGAATAGGGGTTTAACTCAACTATAACTTTCTGAAAGCTCTTTTTAACGTTCAGATAACATAAAAACAGAATAATCCCGATAAAAAGCAAAAAATGTAAGCGAAAGTTTCGTTTATCTCAACTTTTATTTGTAATTTCGCAGAAAATTTAATATAATTGAAATAAATCATGATGAAAACAGCAAGAAAGAGCCTCTGGGCTCTCACTTTCAGCGCAGCTCTCTGTGCTTCGCTTTCTGCCAATGCCGATACTATCGAGGTACAGAAACTGAAGCATGTGGGACCATTCCCTGTGTCTACTCCCTGGATGGCAGACAGCGTAAATGTGAAGGGAGAAAAGTTTACAATGGAGGGGGTATTAGACTCTCCATTATCGTTCAACCTATTGAATAATGGCAAGGAAGTGGCTGCTTCTCAGCTCTTGGCTGATCATGCAAAGCAGAATGCACTCCATCTGGCTTCCTTCACCGTATCTAACACCAGCCGTACCAAGGCTACTGTAGAGGTGAAGGGACTGAAGCAATACCGTCTCTTCGTAGATGGCGAGCAAGTGAAGGTGAATGGTGACAAGGCTGAGACCGTCTTGCTGCCTTCTACCCATACCGTGGTTATCAAATATCTCACCGCATCAGATTCGTCTTCCGATAAGACTGCTGCCAAGGATGCTGCCAAGGATTTCAAGGTGAGCGTTACTGCTGCCGATGGCAAGCAGCTGAGCGTGGGCGAGGCTTCTGCCAATACCAAGCGCACCCTTAATATATATGATGCAATCTGCATGCCAAACTATTCAAGTGTGGCACTTTCGCCAAATGGCAAGTTTATGATTGTGCGCAAGACTTGGGTAGACCGTCAGGGCAAGAAGCATAGCATCAACGAGCTGAGAAACAGCCAGACCAGCAAGGTCGTTGCTTCCTTTGAGGAGAACGTAAGATGGATGCCTCGCACCAACAAGATGTACTTTACCGAGAAGGCGGGCGACAATGCCATCGCCGGTGAAGGAAAGGCAGACGGAGCCATGCAGCTTATCACTATCAATCCGCTGAATATGGAGCGCGAGGTGATGGCGGCTAATATTCCGGAAGGCTGGTTCCAGTTTACTCCTGATGAGAAATCGCTTATCTATACGCTTTATATGGAGGGTAGAAAGCAGGATGCTCAGGTGTTTGATGTAAAGGAACCTGATGACCGCCAGCCTGGATGGAGAAACCGCAGCTATCTTGCCAAGTATGATCTGGCATCTGGCATCCTCCAGCCGCTTACTTTCGGCTATCACAATGTATATCTCAATGATATCTCTGCCGACTCCCGCTATCTGCTCATCGGCAAGAGCGAGGAGCGTCTTACCAAGCGTCCTACAACGGTCAATTCCCTCTATCGTCTCAATCTGAACGATATGAGCGTGGAGACTTTGGTAGAGAAGGGAGAATTCATCAATAGTGCCCAGTTCTCGCCAGACGGCAAGAGCATCCTCATAACCGGTTCGCCTGAGGCTTTCAATGGCATCGGAAAAAATGTAGAAGAGGGACAGATACCAAGCATGGTAGATACACAGCTCTATCTGATGACTTTGTCAGACAAGAAGGTGAAACCGATGACCAGGGATTTCAATCCTAACGTGCAGAGCGTGGATTGGAGCAAGGTGGATGGAAACATCTATTTTACTGCCGAGGATAAAGACTGCATGCATCTCTTCCAGCTCAATCCTAAGACCGGAAAGTTCACTCTCCTGAAGTCTCCTGAGGAGAACATCAAGAGCTTCTCCATTGCAGCGGCTTCTCCGGAAATGGCGTTCTCTGGTCAGAGTGCTTCCAATGCCGACCGTCTCTACAAGATGAATACCAAGGCACAGAAGGCTCTGCTGGTGGATGATCTCAGTGCCCGACTACTGAAGGACATCGAGCTGGGCGACTGCAAGGCATGGAACTATGTGAACTCTCGTGGCGATACACTCTGCTGCCGTTACTATCTGCCTCCTCACTTCGATGCTGCGAAGAAATATCCTATGATAGTGAATTACTACGGCGGTTGCAGTCCTACCACCCGTATGTTCCAGAGTCGCTATCCTCATCATGTATATGCAGCGATGGGATATGTTGTTCTGGTGGTTAATCCTAGCGGTGCTACCGGTTTCGGTCAGAAGTTCTCTGCCCGCCACGTGGATACGGCAGGCGAGGGCGTGGCAGAAGACATCATTGCCAGCACGCAGGCTTTCTGTAAGGAACATAACTTCGTGAACAGTAAGAAGATAGGATGTATCGGTGCAAGCTATGGTGGATTCATGACCCAGTATTTGCAGACCAAGACCGACCTCTTTGCTGCAGCCATCTCTCATGCCGGTATCAGCGATCATACCAGCTATTGGGGTGAGGGCTATTGGGGCTACAGCTATAGCGAAGTTTCCATGGCGAATGAGTATCCTTGGACCAACAAGCATCTCTTTGTAGATCAGAGTCCGCTCTATAATGCTGATAAGATTCATACGCCATTGCTCTTTGTGCATGGTACTGCCGATAACAATGTACCAGTGGGCGAGAGTATCCAGCTCTATAATGCATTGAAGCTCCTCGGCCGTCCAACAGCGATGGTATTGGTAAAAGACCAGGACCATCACATCATAGACTACGAGAAGCGCCTCAAGTGGCAAGATACTATCTTTGCCTGGTTTGCCAAGTGGTTACAGGATGATGCCAGTTGGTGGAACGATATGTACGGCACCGAGAAGATGTAATTTCTCTTCTGCCTTCTTCACGCTTCCTGATTCCAGAATCAGCAGTTTCACTTCTTCGTAGTCCGTATATTGCGGATTGCGTTCCATGAAGATGCGGCAGGCACGGTCGATGAGTTTATGGTTGATGAGTTTGGCGTTCACCATCTTGTTGCCTTCCACTCGTCCTTGCCTTATCTGAAGGGAAGTACTGATCATGTCCAGAATCATCTTCTGCGATGAGCCTGCTTTCATGCGGGTACTTCCCGTTACGAATTCCGGTCCAGTAATGACTTCTACGGGATAATCGGCAGCCTGGGCGATGGGAGCGTGAGGATTGTTGACGATGCAACCCGTAGGAATGCCTTCTTTCTTGCAATGCTGCAAGATGGAAAGCACGAATGGGGTTGTGCCGCTGGCAGAAAAACCGAGTACGAAATCCTGCTTTGAGATATGTTTATCGCAGAGCTGGTGCCAACCATTCTCCAGGTCGTCTTCTCTGGATTCCCTGGTTTGCGTAAGGCAGCCGATGCCTCCGGGGAAGATGGCTTGTATCTGCGAACCGTCGATGCCATAGGTGTTCTGCACTTCGATGGTATCGAGTGTAGCCAGTCTTCCGCCCGTTCCGCAACCGGCATAGAAGAGTCTTCCGCCCTTTTTCAGCTGCCCTTCGATGGCGGAAATCAGTTGGTTGATGGCAGGCAAAGCTTCTTCTATTGCCAGCGCCACCTTCTTGTTTTCTTCATTGATATGAGCGGTGAGTTCAGCTACGCTCATTTTTTCGAGATGTTCGTAGAGCGAGCTCTGTTCTGTTATTCTCTTTTCTTCTTTATTTGGCATAGTATTTTATCTTTTGGTTGTAGATTACGAAAAGCTTGATTTCTGGCTATTTCCTATGGCTATAGCCGATAATCCTGATGCAGGTTTCTATTCTTCTGCCAGGAAATAAACCGGTGCATTGCGTGAACCTTCTTTAATCAGGAAGCCGGATTTTTCCAGTTGCTTCAACCAGTTGAGTGCAGTCTGTTTGCGGATATGAAATTCCATTTCCAGAGTTCTGCGGTTGATGGAGCGATGGTCTTGCATATACTCTCTTATTTTTTCCTTCAAGGTATCTTCAGAGAAAGGGTAGGAGCGGGAAGTATATTGCGATTTCTCGAAATGAGTATGATACTTCACCTGTTTCAGCAGGTCTTCATTGGGGCGGAACTTGATGCCTCTTACGCTAACGTAGTCGGCTCTCACCTTGCTGTCAGGCTTCAGTTCATCCATATCCAGATTTACCGAGAGCGAGAGGTATCCGATTTCCGGAATGTTGATACGCTTTCCATCCTGCAGGTCTTCTTCGATAATGTCACGCAGTTGCATGAAGACAGTAGCCACTTCTCCCTTCCCCAAACAGCTATGTTGGGCTATTCGTTCTATCATCTGCTTGTCTGTCATCGCAGGTTGCTCAAAGATATGGGCGAATCGGCGTGTCTCTTCATTTCCTCCTGCATTGGGAAGATAATGTATTTCATATTTTATAGCCATAGTTTTCTCAGTTTTATGTCAGCAAGAATAATATGTCCTTGTTATCACCCGTTATTGTCTGGTTGACGTCGCAAAGATAAATAATTATTCTGAGAATCAAGAAGAAAAGGGGAAAGAAATACAGATAGAATTTGGAAATACTGTGATTGGCGGTTTGAAAAGACAGAAATAGTTGTTTGAAAAGATAGGATAAGTTGTCGTAAAAGATAGGATAAGTTGTCGAAAGAGATAGGATAAGTTGTCGAAAGAGATAGTATCGTCAGCCGCACAACAGCTGTTATGCAATCGCACATCAGCTGTTGTGCGGTTGTCTGCCACGTGTTGTGCGCTCGTAAAACGGCTGTTGTGCGGTAAACTTTCTAACTCTCATCCTTCACCATAAGTCTTTGATATTTAGTGGAATCAAAGAAATGGTGAGGGATGTTTGTATTTGGTATGTCATTTTATCCATCAATCCAAATGCTTAAAGCTTTAGATAGCTTGAACTCTGGCAGTTGTGCTATGATGCAACGACGCAAGAAATTGAATACTCCGTTATAACATTCCATTATTATCTTGCCATCCAAACTCAAAATGGCAAAAGTATTATAGATTGGTAGGTAGTTGTTCCAACTTCCCTTTACCCGATAGTAGTCATTATCGCTTCCCATTTGATAAGTTTGAAAGCTTTTCTTGCTTAGTAAAGCTAAGCGAGATGAAGTGTCAGAAATACTGTTTAGTTCTTCCAATACATTTGGAGCATCATAGTTGTCGCCATCTTGGTAACGTAATTGATAGAACTTCTCCAAGAAAGGGATGAACTCTTTGTCTAACAACTTTTCGTCAAGTGTGTAAACATAATAATCCTCTGTTTCTTGGCGAACGTAAATGTCTTCAAGGTGATA
>CAKPWR010000077.1 GCA_934196725.1 uncultured Prevotella sp. | reverse complement strand
CAACAAAGTTCATTGATTTCGTCCTGAGATGGTTTGTGGTCAATCTCGGTCGCAATCACACTCTTAGATGGAGTTCTGAAAAAAAGAATCATACTATTTCTCTTTTTATTATGTTAATGTATTTATTTTTCTTTCGGTTGCAAAGATAGTGCTAAATTTTGGAAATACAAAGCCTTTGCTCGTATTTTTATAGTTAGTTAATGCTTTCCCCTTGTAAAAAACTACAAAATATTGATTTTGTGGTTAAAAATGTCTAAAACGCTTTGACAAATGATGTTTATTCAGGTCTTATAAGTAACTTTGCACCAGAGAAGCGTGAAATACTTTATTATTAGGTATATTTAATAACTGAAAAAATAAAAATTTAAAAATTCAAGGAATATGAAACAGACAAAGATTTTTGCAATGGTTTTGATGGCGGCAGCTTTGTTGACAACAAGTTGCGCTAGTAAGAAGGATCTCCAGAATTGTCAGACTGAAAATAGAGAGTTGACTGCTAATTATCAGGATACAAAGGAGAAGTTGGCAGCTACAGAGGCTAGTCTTGCTGCAGCACAGCAGCAGCTTGCTACTGCAAAGAGCGACTACGCTAAGTTGCAGAGTGCTCTCGACAAGAGTTTGACTAATGCTAATCAGAACAATATTAGCATCGAGAAGCTCGTTGACCAGATCAATGAGAGCAACCAGTATATCCGTCACTTGGTTGAGGTAAAGAGCAAGAGCGATTCTTTGAACATGGTATTGACCAACAACTTGACACGTTCACTCAGCCGTGAGGAGATGAAGGAAGTTGACGTTCAGGTTTTGAAGGGTGTAGTTTACATCTCTTTAGCTGACAACATGCTCTATCAGAGCGGTAGCTACGAGGTAAACAACCGTGCTAAGGAAACATTGAGCAAGATTGCTAAGATTATCCAGGACTACAAGGATTACGATGTACTCATCGAGGGTAACACTGATAACGTACCTGTAAGCACAACAAGTGCCAAGATGAAGAACATCCGTAACAACTGGGACCTCTCTGCTCTCCGTGCAGCTTCTGTTGTTCAGTATCTCCAGGACAACTTCGGTGTTAATCCTAAGCGTATGACTGCTGGTGGTCGTGGTGAGTACAACCCTGTAACTACTAACAGCACAGAGGTTGGCAAGATGCGCAACCGTCGCACCCAGATCATCATCACTCCTAAGCTCGACCAGTTCATGGACTTGATCGACAAGGCTCCAGAGGAGAAGTAATCTTGGTGGATTATGGAGAATGAATAATCAGGGCTTGCACATCAGTGCATCCTGATGAATATGATAGAAGGCACCTATGGGTTTATGCTCATTGGTGCCTTTTTTAGTATAAATATACATAAATTATAGGATAAGACTTAGAAATGGTGCGTTTTGTTGTCATTTTGATAGAAAAATTCTTAATTTCCTTTCTTTAATCAAATCTTTTTCGTAATTTTGCAGGCAAATTATTAATTTATATAATAGATTGTTATGGAAAAGATTAAGATGACGACTCCGTTGGTAGAGATGGATGGCGATGAGATGACAAGAATCCTCTGGAAGATGATCAAGGATGAACTGATCCTTCCTTTCGTTGACTTGAAATCTGAGTATTACGACCTGGGTTTGCCTTATCGCGACAAGACCAATGACCAGGTGACCATCGACTCTGCTGAGGCTGCCAAAAAATATGGTGTAGCCGTGAAGTGTGCTACCATCACTCCAAATGCACAGCGCATGGATGAGTATAAGCTCCACAAAATGTGGAAGAGTCCTAATGGAACTATCCGTAGCATCATGGACGGTACCGTGTTCCGTGCACCTATCACGATTCCTAGCATTCACCCTTGTGTGAAGAACTGGGAGAAGCCTATCACCATCGCCCGTCATGCTTATGGAGATGTATACAAGAGCGTGGAGATTCGTGCCGATGAACCGGGAGTAGCTAAACTCGTGTTCGAGGGTAAGAGCGGCAAGAAGCAGGAGGTTGAAATCCATAACTTCGATGGTGCTGGTGTTATCCAGGGTATGCACAATACCGACAAGAGTATCCGCAGCTTTGCTCACAGCTGCTTCAAGTTTGCCATCGATACCAAGCAGGACCTCTGGTTCGCTACCAAGGATACCATCTCCAAGACTTACGATGCTCAGTTCCGCAAGATCTTCGAGGAAGTATATGAAAGCGACTACAAGGAGAAGTTTGCCGAACTCGGCATCGAGTACTTCTATACATTGATTGATGATGCCGTGGCTCGTGTCATCCGCAGCAAGGGCGGCTTCATCTGG
This sequence comes from uncultured Prevotella sp., assembly GCA_934196725.1. Classification (GTDB taxonomy): domain Bacteria; phylum Bacteroidota; class Bacteroidia; order Bacteroidales; family Bacteroidaceae; genus Prevotella. The sequence continues at coordinate 7,686 of CAKPWR010000077.1, read as the reverse complement.
GCTTGCAAGAATTATGATGGTGATGTAATGAGCGATATGCTCAGCACAGCCTTCGGTTCGCTGGCAATGATGACTTCCGTTTTGGTTTCTCCTGATGGCAAATATGAGTATGAGGCAGCCCATGGCACTGTAACCCGCCACTACTATCGCTACCTGAAGGGTGAGGATACATCTACCAACCCAATGGCTACCATCTTTGCATGGAGCGGTGCGTTGAGAAAGCGTGGTGAACTGGATGGCATCAAGGAATTGCAGGAGTTCGGCGACCAGTTGGAGGCAGCTTGCTTCGATACCTTGAATGACGGCATCGCTACCAAGGACCTTGTCAACCTGATGGAGGGAGTTGAGGCGAAGGCTGTAAACTCAGCAGGTTTCATCGCTGCTATCCGCGAAAGACTTGAAAAGAGGTTAGGATAAATTCCTTTATTGGATAATGACAAAGCCTCACTAGAATCAGGAATTGATGCTAGTGAGGCTTTGTCATGTAATGTGAGAAAAATTATTTTTTGCGCTTAGAAGAAAGCGCATCAGAATAGTACTTGAAGAAGTCAACCTTCAGGATTTTACTGATATGAAACAACATGCCCGTATCTATGGTTGTGCGATCGTACACTTTATATATATTGGTGCGGTGGCAACCAAGTTCGTTAGCAAGCCATACGGATGTTTTACCTTGCCGTTGTAGTTCTTCCTTGATGAGTTTGCCTATGACCACAGTATTAACTTTATCATTCATAATTCTTTGCAGATTAAAGATTTTTTATATTTATGTCTAAATTCGTTTGCAAAATTACCATTATTGTATTAAAATATCGAACAAACTTGTAGCGGATTTGGTTACAGTGAGTTAAAGTGTGTCATAAAATTCTTTAAAATTCTAATAAAACCAGTTTTTTTGAGCTGATTTGGTGATTGTAATTAAATTGTAATCAAATGTAATGCGTATTACAAAAGAAAAAGTGTAATTTTGCAGGCAGAATTTAAATGATAGGAATATGGAAGCAAATAAAAAGAAAATCCTGGTTGTCGATGATGAGCAGGACTTGTGTGAAATCTTGAAATTCAACTTGGAGACAGAGGGATATCAGGCAGACTCTGTCAATTCGGGTGAAGAAGCGATGTCGATGGATATAGCCTCTTACGATCTTTTGTTGCTTGATGTGATGATGGGGGAAATGAGCGGCTTTCAGTTGGCTAAACAGTTGAAGGAGAATCCGATGACAGCTCATGTGCCTATCATTTTCCTGACTGCCCGTGATACGGAGAATGATACTGTGACTGGATTCAATCTGGGTGCAGATGATTATATTTCCAAGCCTTTCTCTATCCGAGAGGTGATGGTGCGTGTGCGTGCTGTACTGCGCCGTACGATGGAACAGAGAGGTAACAACAGTGAGCCATCTGTGATTAACTATCAGGGATTGCAGCTGAATCTTGACAAGAAGACGGTGACCGTGGATGGAGAGAGTGTGCCATTTACCAAAACGGAGTTTGAACTCTTGCGCCTTTTGCTTGAAGAGCGCGGCAAGGTGTTCTCCCGTCAGGAACTCATCGACCGTGTATGGCCAAAGGATGTGATGGTGCTCGACCGTACTGTGGATGTGAATATTACCCGTATGCGCAAGAAGATTGGTAAATTTTCCAAGTGTATCGTTACCCGTCTGGGATTTGGTTATTATTTTGATGCATAAACATATATCATCATGTTTAAACTGAATAATGTAGGTAAAAAGTTGTATTTCAGCGTACTGGCGGTGTTCCTTGTGTTCGCCGTCAGTTTTATAGTGTTTCAGCAGGAACGCGAGAAACAGTATAAAATAAGTACGTTGACTCTGAAACTTGCCAACTATAATGAACTGCTGTCAGAAGATTTGGAATTGTCCAAGACTGGTGGTATTCTCCTTTCTGACAGTGTGGAGGTGGTGGATAGCGTGCGTGTGGCAGAGGCAAAACTGGAAGATTTTGTGCAGACGCATGAGAGCAAGGACCTTCGTGTAACTTTGGTCAAGAAGGATGGAACCGTAATCTTTGACAATATGAGCAAGGATTATCGCCACTTTTCCAATCATGCCCAACGCGCGGAGATAGCACAGGCATTGAAGGAGGGGATGGGTACGAGCGTGGAGCGGCAGTCGAAAACGCTGAAGCATGATTATTTCTATGTGGCGTCCTATTTTCCGAAGAGTCATCTTATCGTTCGTACAGCATTGCCATATAATGACGATTTGGCCAGGTCGCTTCAGGCTGACCAGCATTATATCTGGTTTGCCTTGGCTGCCATCATCCTGCTAACCATTGTGCTTTACCGTTTTACAAATAGATTGGCGAAGAATGTCGCCAAGCTCCGTATTTTTGCTTACAAGGCAGACCATAATGAGAGTCTGGAGATTGAGGACTTGGCTAAATTCCCTAATGATGAGTTGGGTGATATAGCCGAGCGAATCATCAAGATGTACAAGCGTATCCAGACAACGCGCAAGGAGCAGGATATCTTGAAGCGCCAGCTTACCCAGAATATCGCTCACGAACTCAAAACCCCGGTAGCCAGTATTCAGGGATATCTGGAAACCATTCTTGACAATCCGCATATCAATGAGGAAACGAAGGCTTTATTCCTGCAGCGCTGTTATGCGCAGAGTGAGCGTCTTACCTCGCTGCTCCGTGATATTTCTACCTTAAACCGACTGGATGACGGTTCGGATATGATAGATTTTGAGGCGGTGGATATCACGATGATGGTGGCTGATATCAATCGTGAGACTACTTTGGAAAGAGAAGGTCATCACATGACTTTTGTCAATAAGTTGCCTGAACGTATTGTGGTGAAGGGTAATAGAAGTCTGTTGTATAGTGTGTTCCGTAATCTTACGGATAATGCCATCGCTTATGCCGGAGAGGGGACAACCATGACGCTAGAGGCAAGAGAGCAGGGCAATAAATGGCATTTCATCTTCAAGGATAATGGTCAGGGAGTGCCTCAGGAGCATCTAGCCCGTCTCTTTGAACGTTTTTATCGTGTAGATAAGGGAAGAAGTCGAAAGATGGGAGGTACTGGTTTGGGCTTGGCAATCGTGAAGAATGCCGTGTTGCTGCATGGCGGTACTATCAGGGTAAATAATTTGCCTGAAGGTGGACTGAAGTTTGAGTTTACCATCAAGAAATAAAAAACAGAAGCCTCAGGTAGAAGAAATAAATCTTAAAAGTCGCAAGGAGTTTCGTCTTTGCGACTTTTTTTATGTACCTTTGCATCTACTATAAACAATTATAAGAAAGATGAATCAATTTACAAAGATTATTGCAGTCCAGCTCAAACTGAGTGAGCAGGCTGTCGAAAATACCTTGGCACTGCTCAATGAGGGTTGTACCATTCCTTTCATTTCCCGATACCGGAAGGAGAAAACGGGAAATATGGATGAGGTGAATATTGAAGCTATCGCCCAGGCTAATGAAAAGTTGAAGGAGATGGCTAAGCGCAAGGAAACTATCCTCAAGACCATAGAAGAACAGGGAAAGCTGACCGATGCACTCAAGGAGCGTATCGCAAACTGCTGGGATGCTACAGAGTTGGAGGATATTTATCTGCCATATAAGCCAAAGCGCAGAACCCGTGCTCAGATAGCACGTGAGGCAGGCTTGGAGCCTTTGGCACAGTTGCTCCTGTTCCAGCGTGAGCGTAATCCGGAGCAGGCTGCAAGAAAGTTTGTGGGTGAAAAGGTGAAGGATGTGGAGGCAGCCTTGCAGGGTGCCAAAGACATTATTGCCGAGACGGTGAGCGAGAGTGAGGAGAGCAGAAATCAGATTCGTGGCGAGTTCCGTCGTGGAGCCATCATTACCTCAAAGGTTGTGGCAAAGAAGAAGGATGAAGAGGAGGCTCAGCGCTTCTCTGATTACTTTGATTTCTCAGAGCCTTTAAAGAAATGTTCTTCCCATCGCTTGCTGGCGATGCGTCGTGGTGAAGCGGCTGGTTTCCTCCGTATCAGCATTTCGGCTGATGACGAGCAATGCCAAGATAAACTGAAACGTCACTATGTACATGGTTTCGGTGAATGCCAGACTTTGGTGGGTGAGGCCGTGGATGATGCCTTCAAGCGTCTGCTGAAGCCTAGTATTGAAACTGAGTTTGCTGCTCTCAGCAAGCAGAAGGCTGATGAGGAGGCTATTGTCGTGTTCGCAGAAAACCTGCGTCAGCTTTTGCTCGCTGCCCCTTTAGGACAGAAGCGTGTGATGGCTGTGGATCCAGGTTTTGCCAATGGCTGTAAAACCTGTTGTCTCGATGCGCAGGGCAATCTGATTCATCACGAAATCATATTTCCTCATCCTCCCCGTAACAAGAAGAATGAGGCTACTGCTGCCATCCAGCGCATGGTGAAGATGTATCAGGTGGAGGCAATGGCTGTGGGCAATGGTACTGCAAGCCGCGAAACCAGCGATTGGCTGCACGAAATCAGTTATCCACATCCTGTGGATATCTATGTGGTAAGTGAGGATGGTGCTTCTATCTATTCAGCTTCAAAGATTGCGAGAGATGAGTTCCCCGATGAGGATGTTACTGTTCGTGGTGCCGTGAGCATTGGGCGAAGACTGATGGACCCGCTTGCTGAGTTGGTGAAGATTGACCCAAAGAGTATCGGTGTCGGACAGTATCAGCATGATGTGGATCAGACACAGCTTAAAAAGAGTCTCGATACCGTGGTGATGAGTTGCGTGAACTCGGTAGGTGTGAATCTGAATACTGCATCTCAGCATCTTCTTACTTACGTGAGTGGATTGGGACCTACTCTTGCCAAAAATATCGTTGAATATCGCCGTGAGAATGGAGCTTTCGCTTCCCGTGCCCAGTTGAAGAAGGTGCCTCGGTTGGGTCCATCTGCCTTCGAGCAGTGTGCCGGTTTCCTCCGTATTCCTGGTGCCAAGAATCCTTTGGATAATAGTGCCGTGCATCCTGAGCGTTATGCGCTGGTAGAGCAGATGGCAAAGGATCAGGGTGTTACCGTGAAGCAATTGGTTGAAGATAAATCTCTACAGAAGAAGATTGATATCAAGAAATATGTAACTGCTGAGGTAGGTATGCCTACTTTGACGGATATCATGGCTGAGCTTGACAAACCGGGTTTGGATCCTCGTGGTGAGGTGGAGAAGTTTGAGTTTGATGCAAGCATAAAAACCATTGAAGATTTACAGGTGGGCATGATTGTGCCGGGTATCGTCACCAATATTACCAAGTTTGGTGCCTTTGTTGATATAGGTGTCCACAACGATGGTTTGGTTCATGTTTCCCAAATGTCAAACCGTTATATCAATGATCCAAGTGAGGTGGTAAAGCTTCATGAGCATGTGATGGTGCGTGTGGCAGAAGTAGATTTGAAGCGCAAGCGCATCGCCCTTTCCATGAAGGGAGTAAAGTAAGAAAGAATATTCAGAATGAATCAGAATCAAGATCATAATGGTGATGCTCTCCTATTGGGGAGCATCACCAGAGATTGCATAGAGTCGGCATATTGCTTTATTCATCAGAAGCTTAGGGTTTTTGAATTTTCCACCAATCCTACGCAGCGTGATGATATAGAGTATGCCATCGCCCAGTATGTAGAAGGCATGAATCCGCAGCTCTATCTTCTTCTTTCGCAAGGCAGAAAGGATTTTCTTCTAGACCATGTGGATTTTGAAAAAGATATGCGCGAGGCGCAGGAGAAACTAGAGGGGATGATGTAGGCGTCTATCTTCCTCTGTTATTAAGAATTATCTTGCAAATAGTAGCAAAAAGATGGGTAATTTCAATAAGCAAAAATGCTAAATAGTTAGATGTTAACTACTTAGCATTTTTTTTGTGCGCCTGATAGGACTCGAACCTACACGGCCTAAACCACTAGATCCTAAGTCTAGCGCGTCTACCAATTTCGCCACAAGCGCATTTGTGAGTGCAAAGATACAATAAATATTCGAATAAAAAGAAGAAAAGAGCAGAAAAAAGCGGGTTTGTTTGTTTTTTACGAGAAATAATGGTACTTTTGCAGACAAATTATAATACTTTTGCAGGCAAATTAGGATACTTTTGCAGGCAGACTAAAAAAAATATGATGAAAAAAATGAATTTGTTATTGATGGCAACCATGCTGAGCGCTGTTGCCTTCGCAGGAAATGGAAAAACTTCTACCACACTCCCTATCGAAGGAGAGGTGATGAAGGCATCACATCCTATGATTCAATACATGGGACGTGTAAGCTTCGGCAAGAATCCGGATGTGGCTAGCTTTAATTATCCAGGTACAACCATAGAAGCCTCTTTTCAAGGCTCTTCCCTGAAGATGATGTGCCGTCCGATGACGGGATATTTCATGGCACAAGTTGATGGTAGTGAACCTTTTAAGGTAGGATTCAATGCAGAGCGTGATTCTGTGGTTACACTGGCTGCTGCCTTGCCTAAGGGTGTGCATCATGTGAAGGTGATGTATGTGATAGAGGGCTTGAATCGCACTCCAGAGTTTCGTGGATTCGTGTTGGATAAGGGTAGTAAGCTTGTTGAGGCTCCTGCTTTGTCTGAGCGAAAGATTGAGTTCATCGGTAATTCCATCACCTGCGGATATGGTGTAGAGAGCATCGAGATGAGCGATCCTTTTGAGGATGAGACGGAGAACCATTGGCTGACTTATGCCAATATCGTGAGTGATAGCTTGAAGGCACAGCATACTTCGATTTCCCGCAGTGGAATCGGTGTGTATCGCAACTATAATGGTCCTAAGACGGGTTCTGCGGAGAATATGCCTTGGCAGTATGAATATACCTTATTTAATAAGCACGATGAGAAATGGGATTTTGCCAAGTATCAGCCACAGCTGGTTTGCATCAACCTGGGTACCAATGACCTTTCTACGAAAAATTATGATATTCAGCTCTATGAGAAAAATTACCGTATGTTTCTTACTACTGTGAGAAGCAAATATCCTGATGCCAAGATTGTGCTCCTGACAGGACCTATGCTCGGGAAGAAGGAGAGTAGCGAGCAGAGAGCTGTGCTTGATAGAATCTGCGCTGATGCCAACAAGAGCGGTTTTACCTTGGTGAATAAGACGGTAGTGGATAAAAAAGGCAAGGAGAAGAAGATGAAGAATGCGAAGAAGCAGGGGGATAAGGAGATTTATCGCTTCGACTTCTCTTTCCAGAAAGGCGATTTGGGATATGGTGCCAGCTGGCATCCTAGCAAGTTGCAGCATCAGAAAATGGCAAAGGAATTGTTGCCATTCCTGAAGAACTTGATGAACTGGTAGAGACAAGGCCATTGGTAGATTTAAGACCATTGGTAATATATAAGACCATTGAAAGCGGTTTCTCTTTTGATTTTTGATAAAAAATGATCGTATAAAATATAGTAACAATGAACACAAAGAATCTATTATTGTTGGCATCTCTTGCTTTTGCGATGCCATTGTCAGCTCAGAGTCCTCTGGAGGATTTCAAGCGAGACATTACGCTCTCGGGTAGTAACTATGTGGCTTATCGCGGACCTCAGAAACAATTGACTCCGGCGCCTAAGGGCTATAAGCCTTTCTATCTGAGCCACTATGGCCGTCATGGCTCCCGCTATATGATAGGCAAACAGGCGTATGATGTACCTTATTTCTCCCTGTTGAAGGCGAAGCAGGAAGGTAAGTTGACTGCCAAGGGTGAGGAAACACTGGCTAAGGTGAA
>CAKPWR010000076.1 GCA_934196725.1 uncultured Prevotella sp. | reverse complement strand
GTTGCTGATGTTTCGGCAGTTTCAACGGTGATTTTGTCACCGTTGAGACCGAACAATCTTGACAGGCTGCCATCTACGTCCCAGTCATTGCCATCGGTACAAGAAGTAGCCGACAAAGCCAATGCCATCATAGACGCTGTGCCCAATATGTTTTTAATGCTCTTCATTTTCTTGTCTTTTTTGTTTAAAGATGAATTAGTCTGCATAACCATAAGAGTTGTGAATCTTACCGTTGGTTGCAGAGATGGTTGTTGAAGCGATTGGCATGAGGTAGCGGTTCTTCACTGCTACGTTATCGCCAACGAGACCGCTGCTGATAGATGGCAGGTTCACGTCAACCTGTGTATCAGAACCGGAATCCAGCTTAGCTGCACCAAATGAATCGATGCTACCTGCATAATCTGCAGAAGTCTTTCCATCAGGAATACCGTACCATGTAACGCTAGAGAAGTCAATCTTAGTATTCTTCTCATCCAGGTAGTTGAAGTAGAGGGTCTTCTGGTAAGTACCGTCTGCAAGCTCAGCGAGATAAGTCTGTTTGAACTCATTGATCTTCTCTACCAGGAGGTTCCAGCGAATCAAGTCGTACTTGCGGATACCTTCACCGGCAAACTCCCACATGTTCTCCTGAACGAGTGCATTGAAGAATGCGTCCTTGTCTGAAGCGATGTTGTTGACGTAAGCCTTGGCATCGTTCTTGTCATCCTTGTTGAAGGCACGTGTGTGAACTGCTTCCAGAGCCTGACGGGCTGTCATGCCGTTTGCTGAACCTTCGTAGTTGGCATCTGGATTGCCAGCCAACTCGTTCATGCACTCTGCATAGTAGAGCAGTACCTGAGAATAGCGCATCTTTACTGGGTTGATACCTGTTGTGTGCTTAGCCGTAGCCTTCAGGTTGTTCTTCAACCAGGTGTTATTCATCTTGCGGGCATCCCACTTTCCTACATACATACCGAAAGGAGCATTCTTAATCATGCTCTCTACGGTGTTGCTGCCATCCTGCTTGATTTCGAAGTTAGCGCAAGTGATGTCACGGCGTGTATCCTTCTTGTCGTAAGAATAGAGCAGAGGAGCTGTAACCTTCATCTTACCAGATGAGTTGCCATAGCCATATTCTGTTGTGACACCATTCATACGAACTCCCACTGTGTAACCCAGCTCACCAGTTACGTTCTCTCCGAAAGGAATCTCGAAGAGGTTCTCGTGGTAAGTCTTGTCGAGAGAGAGCTGGTTAATCAAGTACCACTCGTTCTCGAAAGATGGGTTGAGGTTATGAGTATTGTCATTGATGATAGCTGACCAATGCTTCAGGGCACGCTCGTAGAGAGCCTTGCGGTCTGCTGCACCTGGGCGCTGTGTTGGATAGGTAGCATCGCTGTAAGATGCTGTCTCATATCCGTCCTTAGCCTTCTCGCGAATCACGTAGCCAGCACGTGTCATTGCAATCTGTGCCAAGAGGGCGTGAGCGTATCCCTTGGTTGTGCGCTCTGTTGTGTAACCTGATACCTGGTCTGCCCATGGCAAGTATTCGATAGCCTCATCCAGGTCGTTCATCAGGGAATCCATGATCACGTCGCGGTCGGTCTTCTCCAGGTAGGCGTTGCTCAAGTCAGACTTAGATGCTTCTCTCTTGAACGGAATATCACCAAAGATACGAACCAAGTCAAAGTAAACCATGGCACGGATGGTGAGTGCCTCGCCGAGGCTACGCTCCATAGACTTCTGGTTTGCACCACCGGCAGTGAGAGTTGCGCTGCTGCGGATTCCCTCGATAATCTGGTTGGCATCCTCGATGATACCATACTCAGCATCCCATACGCCGCTAATCTTGCTCCATCCCGGGTCCATGTTATAGTTCATGTTACCACGCTCGTTTGAGGTATTGGTTGCGTTGCTTCCAAGACCATCAACTAATTCGCAGTCGCTGTTCAGGTTCCATACGATAGACAAGTCCTGTGCGTAGGTACGGTCCTGTCCCATGCCGCCATAGAGCTTGTTGATGCGAAGATTGGTATAATAAGGTGAGGCGTAGGTATTCTCAGCAGTCATCTCTGATGGAGAGGTCTGATCCAGGAAGTCGGAGCATGAAGACAATCCTAATACGCCTGCCAATGCAAATGCATATAATATCTTGTTCATTGTTATTATCTTATAAAGTTAGAATGTAACGTTAATACCACCTACGAATGTGCGGCTCTTTGGATAAGCTGCATAGTCGATACCTGGAGTCATTGGGTTCTTCTTTGAACTTGTATCCACCTCAGGATCGTAGCCTGTGTAGTTGGTGAAGCAGAGCAGGTTGTAACCTGTGAAGTAGATGCGTACGTTCTGGATATAGCACTTGTTTACCCACTTCTTTGGCAAGGTGTAACCTACTGTTACGTTCTGCAGACGCAGGAATGATGCATCTTCTACAGCATAGCTGATGAGCTGCATGGTTGATACGCCTGCTGGATTGTAGATATTGGCGTTGGCATTGATCTCGTTCAGGCGGTTCATCACGTTCTCTACACCACCATACTCCTTGATGAGGTTGGCTGATGGGCGACCGATGTTGTTACCGTTGGCTGGGTCGATCCAGGTGTAACGGTTGGCTACGTTGAAGTCATCCACCAAGTTGTAGTTCTTGGCTGAACCTGCGTAGAATGCGTTGGCAAGCTTGGTACCGTTCACCAGCTTGTTGCCCAATGAGTAGTTGAAGAACAGGTTGAAGTCGAAGTTGCCAACATGTCCGTCGAAACCGAAACCACCCGTTGTGGTAGGTACGGTGTTGCCCAGACGCTGCTTTACAGCATCACCATTCTCATCTACTTCTACCTTGGCAACGCCTGGATAGAGATTGCCGCCGAAGAGCTTGTAGCTGTTGTCCTTTACGCCTTCAGCCAGTGCCCAGGTGCCGTTTTCTTTCAATACCAAGTCACCCTTGCCAGTAGAGGCATCATATACGGTATAGAAACCGTTGCTCTTGTAGCCCCAAAGCTCACCGAGGCGACCGCCTTGCTCTACGCGGAAGTCTTCATATTTGGCAATGGTAGATCCACTCCAGTTAGAGCTCTGCCATGGGTTCTCCATGTTCAACTCATCAATCTTGTTCTTGTTGTAAGATACGTTGAAGTTGAAGTTCAAGCCGAAGTTCTTCTTATCTACGATTACAGCATTGAGCGCCAACTCAACACCCTTGTTGGAGGTCTTACCGAAGTTCTGGAACTGGTAAGAGTAACCTGTATTGGCAGGGATGATGCTCTGCATCAAGAGGTCCTTGGTGGTATTCCAGTAGAAGTCCAATGTACCGCTGATGCGACCATTGAAGAAACCGTAGTCGATACCGAAGTTACGTGTTACTGTAGTTTCCCACTTCAAGTCTGGGTTATAGAGAAATTTACCATGCTCAAGCATAGAACCTCTGTTCTCCTCGAAGAAAGGAGCCTTTGATGTGTTGTCTGCCATAGAGTAGGTGGTAGTCAACAAACCCGAGTTGATACGGTTGTTACCTGCTGTACCGAAGCTCAGACGAGCCTTCAAGTTAGAAAGCCAGCTTGAAGCTCCCTTCAGGAACTCCTCGTCAGACATACGCCAAGCCAAGGCTGCTGATGGGAAGAGACCCCAACGGTTGTCCTTGCCAAACTTGCTGGAACCATCGGCACGAAGAGTAAATGTTGCCAGATACTTGTCGTTGAGCGTATAATTGATTCGGCCGAAGTAAGAGAGAATGTTCTCCTCTGCCTTGATGTTACCCTCGTTAGGAAGCGCTGTACCTGCTGCTGTGTTAGCCAATACCTCGTTCAATGTGAATGAAGTAGGGAAGGCTACAGAAGTATTGGTACGGGTTACGTCTTGGCTGCTGCTCCACTCCTGACCTACCAATACATTGATGTGGTCACGACCATGGAAAAGCTTCTTGTTGTCGTAAGTCAATGTATTTGCGTTACGCCAGTTCTTGTTCTCCAAGCGTACGAACTGTGCCTGTGGCTGACCGTTGTAACCATACTTAGAGTTGGTGGTTGCGTTAGAACCCCAAACCTGGTCAGTATTGTTGTACTTCCAGCCATAACCGAACTCAGAACGGAATGTGATGTTCTTGAATGGCTTCCAGTTTAAGCCTACGTTGTAGTTCTGCTGGAAACGCTCCTGATACTTATAGGTATCGGTGATACGTTCTGTTGGGTTACGGCGTGTAGATGTGCTGTTCTCCTCATCTTCGTCTGATGTTCCGGAGAGAGGCTCTACCGGGTTCCATCTTACGGTGTTGGCAACAATAGAGTTAGCTGCACTTGACTCATTGGTATCTGCACCACCATTCAAACCATCCAGCTTGGTGAAAGCCATACGGCCATTGAAGTCGAGAGACAACCACTTGTTCAAGTTGGCATTGATCTTGGCGTTTACATTGTTCTTGGCATAGCCAGAACCCTGCATGATGCTCTTCTCGTCGTTGTGAGAGAAACCGATGTTGTATTTGAGGTCCTTGGTACCGCCGCTTACGTTTACGTTGTACTGCTTCTGGTTACCGGTGCGACCGAATACCTCGTCCTGATAGTCACGTCCTTCGATAGACTTCCAGATGTCGAGGTCGTTGTAGTTACCATAGTCAGTGCTACCCAATTCATACTGATAGTATGCATAGTCGTATGGAGACATAGTCTTTACCAACTTAGATACTTTCTTGTAGCCGAGAGAAGCATTGAAGTTCACCTGGGTCTTACCCTCAGAACCGCTCTTGGTTGTAACGATGATAACACCATTGGCACCACGGGCACCATAGATGGCTGTAGTGGAAGCATCCTTCAATACGTCGATAGTCTCGATTTCGCTTGGAGCGATGTCGCTGATAGAGCTTACAGGGAAACCGTCTACGATGTAGAGAGGAGAGTTGTCCTGTGAAAGAGAACCACCACCACGCACGCGAATCTTCACGTCAGCATCTGGTGAACCTTCGGTTGTGGTGATGTTCACACCAGCCAACTTACCGGTCATCGCCTCGCTCACGTTAGATACAGGAATGTTGGCAATCTGCTTGTCGCTGATAGAAGATACAGAACCTGTGAGATCCTTCTTTCTAACAGTACCATAGCCGATTACAACTACGTCGTTGAGGGTGGTATTGTCATCCTCAAGCTTTACATCGATAGTTTCTTTACCTGCAACGCTTACTTCCTTCGCTTTCATACCGATGTATGAAATCTTCAGTTTCTTGCTTTTGCCTTTTAAATTTACTGTGAAGTTACCGTCAATGTCGGTCACGCCACCATTGCCAGCTACACCTACCTCCATGACAGATGCGCCGATGATTGGCTCGCCCGTATTGTCAGTAACAACTCCTTTTACCGTTTGCGCAGAGACGCTTGTTACCATGAACATGAGCGCACCTGCAAGCGCAATCTTCTTTCTGTTATAATTACCAGACATACACTTATAGGTTAGATTATACTAATTTTAAAATTTGTTTCTTACTTCCGATTTGTACGTTTAAGTAGACAAAAACCGCTGTGCAAAAAGCACGCACTTATGGCGTCGTTTTATGCGCAGTCTGTTTTTTCGTTTGCAAATGTAAATAAAAAAAATGAATTACGTTCAAGAATCAAGTGAAAACATTACGTAAACGTTTTCTAAAAGGTGTGTTTTTAACATAAAATCCCCTAAAGAATGCCTTGTCGGGCTATTCTTTAGGGGAAACGTGTTTCTGAATATTACCTGAAAAATCTACATTAGTCTTCACAACGACGAAGTGATTCCAAATAGCTATTGATATACAACTACATTCTTGCCATACCGTTGCTTACATATATAATAAGGTGTAAATAACCAAAAAGCAACATGAGTCACAAATAAAAAGTTATGTTCACCCCATTTCGGGATGATAGGGTAAAAAGTTTAGCAAACTTCACCCTTTCTTATGGTAAGAGATACAACTTGGTGCAAAAGTACGAAAAATAGTTGAATTACGTGTCAGATTTTTTAATTTTCTGTATGTTACTCCCCAAAATTAATACAATTGTTTAGCAAATCTGCCTCGGAAGAACTCCCTAAATGGCAGATTTGCGGTCAATTCGGCAGTTTTTACTCTCTTACCATAAGAGTGTGCAACAAATGTAAGATAAAGATACATGTGCAGAGGCTGCATGCCAAGCACTCATATATACGATTAAGATTATGCACAACAATAACAAATTGACTAGGCTTCCACAACCATCATGTATGGTTGCAGCTGAGGACATAAAGTAGAGCAGGATTTATGAAACCGGATGGTACGAGTTCTTTTTCTACAGCCGACGAGAAACTTGTTTCTCCAAAGGGCAACTACGTTACTGAGCCAGACGTAAAGACTGGTTCAGAGGTAAAGAAGTGTCGTCAATCGGACGGAACCACATGGTCATATCTCTTTATGCATCATAGCAAAGTGAAAGGCATGGAGGCACAGCTGATTAAAGACGGCAGAACCTATTTTGTGCATAAAACCATACGGTATTTCAAGAAACAGGGCAAACATAGGGTGCAGCATCAGGAAGTGCCGACCGTCAGCGGTCTGGTCTTCTTCCAAGGTTTTCCAGAAGAAATACAAACCTATCTTGACGAGAAATTCCCTCGCACTTATTTGTGCAAGAACTGCAGCACAGGCAGAGTGGCAGAAATCAAAGATTCACAGATGCAACCCTTCATGCGTGTCGTAGAGACTTCACCTGAGCGCATCCGTTTCCTTCTCCACCCTTATCATTATTATGCTCGCAACCGCATCCTCCTCCGTATCACCACTGGTGAGATGGCAGGATTGGAAGGTTACATCATCCGTATCGACCGAGACCGCCGCCTGGTGATGGACATCGGTGGAATGAGTGTAGCAATAAGCGGTGTTCATGCCGAGCACTTTGAGGAAGTGGAACAAAGCGAAACCTCAATCACCCATGAGAATATCTTCTACCAGCGCAACCTGCAGGAGCGGCAAGTACTGTTAGACCGCTATTTCCATCCTGTAAAAGACGACAAGGAAGTGGCGTTGCAGGCAGAAAACATCGACTATCTGAGAAAGTACGCCTTGGATGAGGTGGCTCACAATCGCATTACCTTCAATGACACATGGAACATCTATTCCTTCATCATTGAGGAGATTGGCTACTATTATTCACCATTCATAGAACAGTTCAAGGAACACCTCGACCCCATCATGCGTGAAGGAGGTAAGGTACTCCAGGAAATGGAACAGATTATCAAAAGTCCTCATATCAGTCCTAACGACAAGACCAGATATGAGAATGATTATCAAAGAATCTTTTCGCAATATGATTATCTGTTCTAAAGATTCATACATCATACCATGACCGATTTCGCACGCGACATGTTCCTGTTCTCACTTTATGCAAGAGGCATGAACTATGTAGATATGGCATATCTGAAGAAATCCAACATTAAAAAAAGAAGTCGCCATAATGTGGTGTACAACTTGCGTTCAATTGGCAAGCAATATAAATTCAGCGTGTCCCCCACCATCGCCATGACCAAGGACTTGTGGCGCAAGATTATGGATGAGGTGAGCGTAAGCGAGGTGATATAGACAAATGTGCTACCGCTGGCTTATCATAGATGATAGCCTCTATCATTGTGGTCATTCATTAAATGCCAATGGCGGCCATAAGATTTCCGCCATAACCCTGATGGGCATCTCTCCCGAGGTAATCCTATCAAAAGTAGAATAAAAACAATATTCCTCATTCGAGTGGCGACAAGCGCAGAGCGATACTGCGGTGGGGAACAAAAAAGGTGAGAAATAATAATATGGAATGCCCATTGGCAATCCTTCACCCAAAGAACAATAAACAGAATCTTGTAATAAGCATTTTCGTATGAGATGCCCTCAATGCGCCAGCCGACAAACAATCTGGCGAGACCTTTGATGGTCCGCCAACCTTATAGCGTAGCGGTTCTGAGCACCGGAGGGCGGTTACATCCTTCCTTTCTGAGAAGGGAAGGCTTGGTTAGGATGTGGAGCCCTCTTTGGCTAAAGAGGGACGGGGTGATTCGAAAAAAAATCTTATGTAAGAACTTAAGTTAGAATTATGAATATAGTAAAAACAAATATTGAAGGCGTTCTCATTATGGAGCCACGCCTCTTCCGCGACTCTCGTGGCTACTTCTTCGAGAGTTTCAGCGAACGAGAGTTCGATGAGAAGGTAACTCCAATACTTGGTCACAAGGTACACTTCTGCCAAGACAATGAGAGTATGAGTAGTTATGGCGTGATGAGAGGTTTGCAAGTGTGTGATAGTCCATTCGAAAACAATGTGCATTTATATAAATGATTTTTTGAAAATCTCTTGGTTGTTCCGAAATAAAGTTGTATCTTTGCTTTCTATAAAAATAAAGTAGAATAATAGCATATGTCTAAAGATAATAACAACTTAACAATATTGTCAGGGCAATCAGTACTCTTGCCTTCTCAAAATGAAATTCAAAGGAGAATATATTCTATTCGTGGCGTGCAGGTGATGCTTGATCGTGACCTCGCCCAGCTCTACCAAGTTGAGACAAAAGTTCTTAATCAGGCTGTAAAGCGTAACATGAAGCGCTTTCCTGATTATTATATGTTTCGTTTGACAGAAGAGGAATGGAATAATTGGAAGTCACAATTTGTGACCTCCAATTATATGAGTGAAGATGAAATTCAGGCTATAAAGATGGGAGTCAGACGTCCTGTCGATATTGTAACAGAACATACAGCAGATGATTTTATTTCGCGCCTGTAAAAGGCAGAATGTTAAAAAAAATATCCCCATTCGAGTGGCGACAAGCGCAGAGCGATACTGCGATGGGGAACAAAAAAGGTGAAAAAGAACAATATGGAATGCTCATTGGCAATCCTTCACCCAAAGAACAATAGCAAAATTTCATAAAAGTACTATTACATGAGATGCCCTCAATGCGCCAGCCGACAAACAATCTGGCGAGACCTTTGATGGTCCGCCAACCTTATAGCGTAGCGGTTCTGAGCACCGGAGGGCGGTTACATCCTTCCTTTCTGAGAAGGGAAGGCTTGGCTAGGATGTGGAGCCCTCTTTGGCTAAAGAGGGACGGGGTGATTCGAAAAAATCTTATGTAAGAACTTAAGTTAGAATCATGAATATAGTAAAAACAAATATTGAGGGCGTACTCATTATAGAGCCACGCCTCTTCCGCGACTCTCGTGGCTACTTTTTCGAGAGCTTCAGCGAGCGTGAGTTTGAAGAGAAGGTTGCCCCAATCTTGGGTCATAGTGTTCACTTCTGCCAAGACAACGAGTCTATGAGTAGCTATGGCGTAATGCGAGGCTTGCACTTCCAGTGCCCACCTTATACTCAGAGCAAGTTGGTACGTTGCGTTAAGGGTAGAGTACTCGATGTAGCTGTAGATATTCGTAAAGGCTCACCAACCTATGGCAAGCATGTAGCCGTAGAGTTAACCGAAGACAATCATGTCCAGTTCTTCATTCCAAAGGGCTTTGCCCATGGTTTCGCTGTCCTTTCAGAGACAGCCGTCTTCCAGTACAAGTGTGATAACTTCTATCACCCAGAAGCCGATGGTGGCATCAGCATCCTCGATGATACCCTCGGTATCGATTGGAAAATCCCTACAGAACATGCCAATCTCTCAGAGAAAGATACGAAGCATGCCATGCTGAAAGACTTCGATTCTCCATTCGATATTACCGTAGATCTCTACAAGTAATTGGGCGGAGTTGTAAAAACTCCCCGAATAATTTGGTAGTTTCAAAGAAAACCCTTATTTTTGCAGGCAATAGTTAGAATATTACGATTATGGCAACATTGGTACTCGATAATACATTATATCAAGGCTATGCAACAATAGCAGAGCAGAATAACATCAGTGTGACTGATGCTATGGCAGAAGCTTTGCGATTATTGAAGCAACAGTTGAAAAAGAAGTCAAGTCTTTCGTTAAGACAACGTCTTGAGAAGCGAATTCTTGAACTTCGAGATTTGCCGGCAAATTGGGATTATGCAGGTTCCCCTTCCATATCATCAGAAGCATGTGATTATTCTCAGAAGGTTGTTTCATCTTGCAGCGAACCCTTACTTCAGGGATTAGCAATATTCCCAAACACCAATGGTTACATATTAATGCAATGGAAGACCTCCAAAGGAGATGCCTGTTTGTCTATTCTTAGTGATAGGATAGTGTATGATGTCAATTATGGAGAGATAGAGAAAGAAGGCATCCTCCCTCTTTCAGAACTCCCTAAATTTTTGGAAGTCTTAAAAAGCATAGCCTAATGGAATGTGATATAACATTTGAGAAACCTGTATTGAAAGATATGGAGGAGATAGCTCGATTGTTGTCTTCTCCAGCCTTTTATGATGAAACTACCCATCAGTTGAATTTTGCTGCATTCAATCTTCGGCGTTTTACGAATGGTGAAGTAGAGTCTTATCTATCATTGTCCAGGCTGTCTTTTATAGACCAAAGGCATTTGAATAAAAAAGGTAAGTATGTTTTTAAAAAGACAGAAAGCCAGTATGTGGGTTACGCCCTTTTTACTCCAAAGTATTTAGCAAATTTACATGATAGATTAAGAATATATCCTGTTAAAGCAGGTCTTAATGATCATTGTGGAATGTTTTTCTTGGGTAAGGATAAGAAGATAATCTGTGATGACTTGACGATTCGTCCTTATACATTAAAGACGTTACGTTCTCTTTGTGATTTATTACAA
>CAKPWR010000075.1 GCA_934196725.1 uncultured Prevotella sp. | reverse complement strand
CCAGGTACCCAGCCATCCTTCAAACACTTCTCGTAGGTCTTACCCTGACGCTGTCCGACGATGACATTGAAACCATTATCGCGAAGGTTACAAGCCTGACCAGGACCCTGGATACCATAACCGATAACTGCGATAGTTTCGTTCTTCAATACTTCACGTGCTTTCTCCAATGAAAATTCATGACTGGTGACAACTGTTTCCATTACGCCACCGAAATTCATTTCTGCCATAATTGTAATTTAATTTTTGTGCGGCTTGCCATTTGTGGAGCCGCGGGTTATACTTGTCCATACGGATGCGAGCTGTATTCTTATCCAAAGAGAGCCTGTTTGATCCGTCCACCACCTATTCAAGGTAGCGGCTCTGGGTTTATTTCTTATTTCCGACTGCAAAGGTAAGAAATTCTCATGAAAGTACCAAATTTTTCTTTCATTTTTTTGCAAATTTTACTTTACTTCTTACGATTTCCACCTCTTCAGACCTATTTTTACTTATTTTTGTTATTTTTATGCAATATTCTTCGCATTTTTCCGCCTCATTTGATTTTTCCAAATAGAAATTAAGTTGGTCACCTTGATGACTTTCTGCCACATAAGCAACCTCGAATCGTTGCAAAAAGTGAGTTCTGTAATAATCCAAATCAAAGAGATCAAGGATATGTTCTATGTATTTCACCGAATTGATGTGTCCATTCACGTCAACATCATTGTAATAAGTATTGATTGTGCGTACCAATTTCGCATCCTTACTCATCTTAACTCTTGAGCTGGGATCTATTGGACATGGCGTTTCTTCATCAATGTAGTCTTTGATGAGTCCATCATTGATGCTGAAAATATCAACAGGCTGTCGGTTATCAGTATCTATCATTGCCCAGACACTCTTACCATAACCATAGATTTTTTCTTCCATATCGGAAGAAGAGGAATCTACCTTTCCACAGATTTTAAAATCACGGGCCGTGAAATACTTCATGGCATTCTCAACCCAAGTCTCTACGAAAAACTTATCATAAGACTTAGGCATCTCTGTCATTTCTATAGCCAGACGGCTAAGCACCCATGTTTTATGACGAGGCATTAGATAATTCATTCCATACCCACGGTCATTACTATGAAAATCGGCTGCATTGAGCAGATGATTGCCCAAATGTCCCATAAAAAGATGGCTGGAAAAATCACAATGGAATGGTTCTGCCAAAAACTCGTATCGCCCTACTTTACTTAATAATTCTGGTTTCATTTTACTAGATCTTTAAATTAATTTTCCCGTACTAAAAATTTCAAGCCTATTTTACACCTTATTATATATAGTACACCAATATTATATATTAAGAAGAAAACAGCTTGCTAAAAACTATACTCATCATAAGAAAAAGTCCCTTGTTTCCCTACATTTTACTTGCAGGAAAATAAAGGACTCTATTCTTATCATTTAATCTTCTGCATTCTGCTTCAAATAGTCAGAAATCGGCTCATCAAAACTTCTTGTCACAGCAATACGTCCGCTACGAGTATACTGCAACAGGCAATCATAGCTATTGAGCTGATGGAAAAGATCGGTAATATCCTCCGTTAATCCCGCCAAGAGCACAGTGCTGTAAGTAGGATTAACCTCCATCATACGCGCATCATGCTTACGAATGGTACGCGAAACCTCTGAATTCTCCAACAAAATCGGAGTAGAAATCTTAAAGAGAGCCACCTCATGAATGAAAATCTGATCATCAGTATAGTAATCACTCTTCACAACATCGATTTTCTTCTCAATGGCCTTGTTGATCTTCTCTATCTGCTCAGGGTCACTCCATACGGTAATGGTATACTTATGAATGTTCTTAATGCTACTGGCAGAAACATTCAAGCTCTCAATATTAACCTGTCTACGAGTAAATACTGCAGTAATCTGATTAAGGATACCCGCAATATTCTCTGAGTAAACGAGCAGTGTATATAATTTCTTTTCGTTATTATTCTCCATTGTCCTTTTCTTTTAATAGTGAAGCTAAGCTACATCTTAATAGTTAAGTTCAAGCTGCATTTCTTCTACACTCTTACCAGGTAGTGTCATCGGTACGATGTCCTCATTCTCCTTGATGGCACACTCCAAAAGGTATGGTCCCTTGGTAGCTATCATCTTCTCTACCTTTGCCTTGAGATCCTTGCGGTCGATAACTACATCATAAGGGATACCATAAGCCTTGGCTATCTCCTCATAATGAGGATTCAGCATACGGGTGAAAGAATGACGCCCCTCAAACATCAAGTCTTGCCACTGTCGGACATTACCTAAGTAATTGTTGTTCAAGAGAATCATTTTCACTGGAGCCTGCTGTTCCATGATAGTACCCAACTCCTGAATATTCATCTGGAATCCACCATCACCAAAGAAACAGCAGATTGTTCTATCCGGAGCACCGAAAGTTGCACCGATAGCTGCAGGAAGACCAAAGCCCATGGTTCCGAAGCCACCACTGGTTACAATACTCAACTTCTTCGTAAACTTGAAGTAACGGCTGGAAATCATCTGATTCTGACCTACATCATTCACGAGAACAGCCTCATTATGAGTAGCTTCTGTCACCACATTGGTAACCTCACCCATCAAGAGAGGACCCTCTGTAGGATGAATATCCTTCTCTATCACCTTTTCCTGTTCCTGCAGACGATATTCCTCAAAAGAATCTCTCCATTCACGATGAACATTCTTATTCAAAAGACGAGTGATAGCCGGCAAGGTCTGCTTGCAATCACCAATAACAGCTACATCGGTTTTGATTACCTTATCGATTTCAGCCTTATCAATATCCAAATGGATGATTTTAGCCTGCTTAGCATACTTAGAAGGAACACCGGTAATACGATCACTAAAACGCATGCCAATAGCGATGAGTACATCGCATTCCTGGGTCTTCATGTTGGTTGCATAAGAACCATGCATACCAAGCATACCCATATTGAGAGGGTGATTGCTAGGAAGAGCAGAGAGACCGAGCAAGGTGCGACCTGCCGGAATATCAGCTTTCTCTAAGAACTCAACCAATTCATTATGAGCACCACCCAATTCAACACCATGTCCCACAAGGGCAAAAGGCTTCTTTGCCTGATTGATAAGTTCAGCAGCCTCAGCTACAGACTTCTCATCAATCTTTGGATATGGATTATAAGATGTAACCTTTTCACATTTTACTGGCTCCCACTCACAGGTTGCAACCTGAGCATTCTTAGTAAAGTCGAGCACTACAGGACCAGGACGACCACTGCGAGCGATATAAAACGCACGACTTATTGCCCAGGCAACATCCTCCGGACGACGAATCTGATAAGCCCATTTAGAGATTGGCTGGGTAACACCAACCAAGTCTACCTCTTGGAAAGCATCGGTACCCAAAGCCCCTACACCTACCTGTCCGGCAATAACCACGATTGGCGTAGAATCCATCATGGCATCAGCAATACCGGTAAGAGTATTAGTTGCTCCAGGACCACTGGTCACGAGAGTCACGCCCACTTCGCCACTGACTCGGGCATAACCCTGTGCAGCGTGAGCAGCTGCCTGCTCATGACGTACCAAGATGTGATCAAACATCTTCTTCTCTCCTCTCGTGTAACCATACAGTGCATCAAACACTGGCATGATGCTACCACCTGGATAACCGAAGATGGTTGTAACCCCTTCGTTATGCAGTGAGCGCATCAAGGCTTCAGCTCCTGTTATTACTTCTTTTGCCATTTATCTAATATATAAAAATGATAAGAGAACTGGGATTTCTTTCACAGAAATCCCAAAATTCTCTCAGAATAATTCAAACTATCTTTTTATTTTTTCAGCTTTAAAAATTAATCGATGATTCTTACACCACCTTTATCAGCCGAGCTTACGCTCTGAGCGTATGCACGCAAAGCCTTGCTTACCACGCGATTACGCTTCAGTGGCTGCTGAGGGCGAGCTGCCAATTCCTCATCAGAGAGTTTCACATTGATAGAACGGCTAGGAATATCAATGACGATGATATCACCATCCTTAATCTTACCGATATTTCCACCGGCAGCTGCCTCTGGACTGATGTGACCAATACTCAAACCAGATGTACCACCTGAGAAACGACCATCAGTAATAAGGGCACATTCCTTTCCGAGATGACGGCTCTTGATATAAGAGGTAGGATAAAGCATCTCCTGCATACCTGGTCCACCCTTTGGTCCCTCATGGGTGATGACCACACAATCACCAGAGTTCACTTTGCCACCAAGGATTCCCTCGCACGCATCCTCCTGAGAATCGAAACATACAGCTGGACCCTCGAAATGCCAAAGCACTGGATCCACACCAGCAGTCTTCACTACGCAACCATTCTGTGCAATATTACCGAAGAGAACAGCAAGACCACCATCCTTGGTATAAGCATGTTCGAGATCACGGATACAACCGTTCTCTCTATCTGTATCAAGACTCTCCCACTGTGCATCCTGACTTCCCATCTGAGTAGAGAATTTTCTGCCAGGTGCAGAATGATAGATTCTATCTGCCTCTGGATCAAGCTCAGAACCTGTGATATCATATTTATTCATCTGCTCATCAAGTGTCTTTCCATCAACACGTTTTACGCTACCATTAATCAAGCCACCCTTGTTCAACTCATTCAGGATACCCATGATACCACCTGCACGATTGCACTCCTGAACACTATATTTCTGAGTATTAGGAGCCAACTTGCAGAGACAAGGAACCTTGCGGCTCAACTGGTCGATATCCTCCATCTTGAAATCAGCACCAGCTTCCTGAGCTACTGCTAAAAGATGAAGCACCGTATTGGTACTACCACCCATTGCGATATCGAGAGTCATTGCATTGAGGAAAGCATCACGTGTAGCAATATTACGTGGCAATACGCTCTCATCACCATCCTCATAATAAGCATAAGCATTCTTCACTACCTGACGAGCAGCATCCTTGAAGAGTTGGATACGATTCTTGTGGGTTGCCAAGATAGTACCATTTCCAGGGAGACTCAAACCAATAGCCTCAGTCAGTGAGTTCATGGAATTGGCAGTGAACATACCAGAACAGCTACCGCAACCAGGGCAAGCACACTGCTCAATCTGCTTCATCTCCTCATCACTCACGCTAGTATCAGCACCCTTAATCATAGCTGTAATCAAGTCGGCATTCTCCCCCTTCCAGCGACCAGCTTCCATAGGACCTCCTGAACAGAATACGGTAGGGATGTTCAGACGCATAGAAGCCATCAACATACCGGGAGTTACCTTATCACAGTTAGAGATGCAAATCATAGCATCAGCCTTGTGCGCATTCACCATATATTCCACAGAATCAGCAATGATATCGCGACTTGGGAGTGAATAGAGCATTCCGTCGTGACCCATAGCGATACCGTCGTCTACAGCGATGGTATTGAATTCAGCTGCATAGCAGCCCATTGCCTCAATTTCCTTCTTGACAATCTGACCAATTTCATGAAGATGAGTATGACCAGGAACAAACTGTGTAAAGCTGTTCACGATAGCAATAATTGGTTTGCCAAACTGCTCGTGTTTCATACCTGCTGCTACCCAAAGAGCTCGGGCACCCGCCATTCTTCTGCCTTCAGTACAGACGCTACTTCTTAATGGATGTTTCATATCTTTCTTATCTAAATTTCTATTCAATATCATGAAAAAGAGCCTTCAAAATGCTCCAGATTCTATAATTGAGTGCAAAGATACAGAGAATTTATGTAATAGCCAACTAATTTCGCATAAATTTTCAAAATAACGCTATTTTTTGTTATAAAATACAATAAATTGCTTACGATTTATTATAGAACACGCACATTTATATGGAATTGTGCAATCAAAAAAATCCACGGAACACATGAAATTCTCAAATATTCATGCATTCCGTGGATACTTTTATGTTACCTGAAGAAAAACTACAATTCAAAAACCTGGGCACAACGTCCCTTTACTTCTACTACCTTGTCACCAAGACCACAGACCTGAAGCTTGAGTGTACGTGGCAATGCATTCACCACTTTGAGCCAGGTCTTACCGGTTTTAGAATCCTTTACCACGCTGGTACCTACATAACGCTTCAAGGCTGCAGACAAATTCAGTTCAGAAGCGATATAGCTATCACCAGCATGCTGACCAAACATCTTCTGCATCTTATAGCTTTCAGTAAGACGAATCTTCTCAGAGTTATCAAAGTAAATCATGTCCGGATTCCAATTGCTGTAACCGTTCTTGCAAAGCAATGGTGCATAAGAGGTCATCTCTACCACATCGGCATTGCGCTCTACATTGCAGAGATGGATTCCCTCTGCCAAAGCCCGGTCTAACTCATTATTACCATTGGCTGCGTACTCACCCAAATAAACCTTCGGTGCCTTGCGGTCGTAGTTATCGTAGTAGTCCTGATGATTGATGAACCATCCCGGCTTCTCGTAGTAATGTTCATCCACCGCATCAATCCATTGCTTATTCTCCTTGGCAATCTTCCACCCCTCAATATAATCAGAAGATGGATAATGGAATGGACCTACCGTACCAATAACTTCTATCTCAGGATGCTTCTCCTTCAAAGCTTTACATATCATCAGATAGCGCTTCTCGAAATCTGTTGAAATCAAATCCTCGTTACCGATTCCCACCATCTTCAGATTGAAAGGAGCAAGATGACCTGCATCGGCTCTCATCTTAGCCCACTTTGATGTAGCAGGGTCGCCATTCGCCCACTCCACCAAGTCGAGCACATCCTGAACATACTGCGGCATCTCCGACATTGGGATTCCTCCCTGCTGACCACAGATTCCATCAGTATTAGGCTGAGAATTCTGACAAGGTACGCCTGCAGCTAATACTGGCAGAGGCTCTGCTCCCATATCTTCACACCACTGGAAATACTCGAAAAATCCCAGTTTACGAGTCTGATGATAATTCCATATATTGCGTGCAGGCTTACGGTCTTTCTGCGGACCAACGCTTTCTTTCCAATGATAAATATTCTCCAAGCCCTGTCCGTGAAGCATACATCCGCCAGGAAAACGGACAAAGCGTGGATTCAATTCTGCGATGGCCTCAGCTAAGTCCTTTCTTAATCCATGTCCTTTATAGGTATCCTGCGGCATCAGACTCACAAGGTCTACAGCCACCTTTTCCTCCCCCTTCGGGATAATGGCAAACCGGATATTCTTGCCATCACCCAAATCACCTTTGTATTTGTCGGTGACGATGAGTTGGGCTTTATATTCTCCCCATTCAGTACCTTGTATCTTCATCTTAGCCTGAGCCATAGGAAGTCCTTCCTTATCGACAAGCGCCACGGTAAGCTGCTTTTTCTTTCCATCGACACATCGGGCATACAGCTCCACATTGTAGGCAGCACCACGCTTGATAAGGATGCCTTCCCAACCTATATTATATATAGGTGTAGAACCCATCATTACAAAATGAGAATTATTCCTGCTCACGCCATTTTCCGTAGAGATTCGGGTAGGAACATTCTTTTCACGGGTAGAAGCAGAGAGTTCAACACCATTCCAGGCAGTTGCAGCATTCCACCCTTTTTTCTCGCCATTATATTCGAAATCACCATTCTGCAACAACTCTGCACAGAGACCACCATCGGCAGCCCTGCTGATGTCTTCAAAGAAGATACCTATCAGTTTATCAGAGATGCGATACGACTTCTGAGCCTTAACATGAAGCTGAGCAGTCACTTCACTACCATTCCCCAGCTCCACACCCTTTTCCTTCAGATATGCCTGAAGCTCAGCCTCATTATGGGGCAACTGCCGACTGTTCTCGCGATTCTCTTCAGCGAGAGCCTTATGCCAGGAACGGATATATTCAAGATGAACAGCAGGAATCTCAAAGTCGTTGCCTTCATATAGTTTTCCATTGATGGTAGCAGTATCCCGCTGCCAGAGAATATCATCTGCAGCTGCTTCGAGCGAATCCTCCTCAAAAGTACGGAAATTCTTATCGGCATGAACATATCGTTTCCCATTAGCAGTTTTCAGATAAATATCAAAAGTACCATCATCCATCTGATAAGCAGCTACATCCGTGATACCCTTCTCTTTCATAATAGGATAATCCTGTGGACGCCAAGTAACCAGATCTTCAGAATATGCCACCGCAAATTGAGGCGAACGGCTATTGACACTCCAAAGTGCACGCCAGGTACCATCATTTGCCTTCATCACAAAAGGACGATACATTTTCTTCTCGCTCCCCCATGGACCAAAATCACTGGCGCATAACTGTCCTACATCTACCCAGCGCTCATCATCTGTGAAATAAGCAAGATGCAGTCCCTGATTCTCAGCAGGCGAATATATGAAAACCTGACATGTTGAGTCCTTGCCTACTATAGAATAAGCAGGATTATCATTGATTGGATTCTGCGCAACAGATTGCATCGAGACAAGCAAAGCCGCAGAAAAAAGCAAATACTTTGTTTTCTTCATTTTTTGTAATTAATTATTTTTGCATGCAAAAAAGGCAGGATGCATTCCTGCGCCCTGCCTCATAAAATCGAGATATTTACTAATCCAATATCTTATCAACAATTGATTATTGGTAATATTCCTTCTTGCCGGCAGCGAGCGTATTCTTCATCAAAGAACAAATCGTCATCGGTCCTACGCCACCTGGCACAGGAGTAATGAACGAACATTTCTCTGCCACCTCATCAAACTTCACATCACCATTCAAGCGGAAACCGCTCTTACGTGTAGCATCAGGCACACGAGTTGTGCCCACATCTATCACAACAGCTCCAGGCTTGACCATATCTGCCGTAACAAAATCCGGTCTGCCAATAGCAGCAATAATGATGTCTGCCTCACGGCACTCCTCTTTCAAATGAGCTGAATGAGAGTGACATACGGTAACTGTCGAATCACCATATTGCTTCTGCATCATCAATTGAGCCATGGGTTTGCCTACAATATTACTTCTGCCTAAGATGACACACTTCTTGCCACTTGTTTCAATGTGATAATGTTTCAGCAAAGTGAGAATGCCAAGTGGAGTAGCAGAGATAAAGCAAGGCAAACCAATAGCCATTCTTCCCACATTGACCGGATGGAATCCATCCACATCCTTGCGGTAATCTATAGCCATCGTAACCTTCTGCTCATCAATATGCTTAGGCAGAGGCAACTGCACGATGAATCCATCAACGTCATCATCATGATTCAGTTTATCCACACAAGCCAGCAACTCTTCCTCAGTTACATCTTCTTCATAGCGGATAAGGGTCGACTTAAATCCACATTTTTCACACGCCAAGACCTTGTTCTTCACATAGGTCTCGCTACCTCCGTCATGGCCCACAAGTATTGCTGCCAGATGTGGCTGCTTACCTCCGTCAGCTACAATCTGAGCTACCTCCTGGGCTATCTGTTCTTTAATGGCGGCTGCTGTCGCCTTTCCGTCTATTAGCTGCATTTGAATTTATTATTATGATTGTACTTACTCTTACATTCCCGGCATCTTAGGCATACCTGGCATACCCTTCATACGGCTCATCATCTGAGCCATCTTGTTGCCTGTCATCATCTGCATCATCTTGCGAGTCTGGTCGAACTGCTTAATAAGCTTGTTCACTTCCTGGATATTAGTACCCGAACCCTTTGCAATACGCTGACGACGAGAGGTATTGAGGATAGCAGGATTGGTACGCTCCTTAGGAGTCATACTCTGAATGATAGCCTCGATGCCCTTGAATGCATCCTCAGGAATATCAACATCGCGGATAGCCTTGCCAACACCAGGAATCATGGCAGCCAAGTCTTTGATGTTACCCATCTTCTTGATCTGCTGAATCTGATTGTAGAAGTCGTTGAAATCAAACTGATTCTTGCGAATCTTCTTCTCCAACTTCTTTGCCTCTTCCAAGTCGAACTGCTCCTGCGCACGCTCTACGAGAGATACAACGTCACCCATTCCGAGAATACGGTCTGCCATACGAGCAGGATGGAACACATCAATAGCCTCCATCTTCTCACCAGTACCGATAAACTTGATAGGCTTGGTAACTACAGTACGGATACTGAGGGCAGCACCACCACGGGTATCACCATCAAGCTTGGTCAATACAACACCATT
The DNA here is from genome assembly GCA_934196725.1 of uncultured Prevotella sp. GTDB lineage: Bacteria > Bacteroidota > Bacteroidia > Bacteroidales > Bacteroidaceae > Prevotella. The sequence goes on along the minus strand of CAKPWR010000075.1, from coordinate 770 downwards.
GAAATCAAGGCGGTCATTAAACTCCTTGGCAGTATTGACAGCATCCTGACCAGTCATTGAGTCAACAACAAAGAGAGTCTCATCAGGACGAAGATGATTCTTGAGATTGCTAATCTCATTCATCATCTGCTCATCGATGGCAAGACGACCGGCAGTATCGACGATGACCACGTCATTGCCATTGGTCTTTGCCTGCTGGATAGCATGGTCGGCAATAACACATACATCCTTATTGTCTGGCTCACTATACACAGGAACACCAACCTGTTCACCCACGACATGGAGCTGCTGGATAGCAGCAGGACGATATACGTCGCAGGCTACGAGCAAAGGCTTCTTACCTCTCTTTGTCTTGAGCATATTGGCAAGCTTACCGCTGAATGTAGTTTTACCAGAACCCTGAAGACCGCTCATAAGGATGATGGCCGGATGACCTTCGAGCTTCAATGGAGCCTCTTCGCCACCCATCAGTTCTGCAAGTTCGTCATGAACCAGCTTCACCATCAACTGACCTGGCTTCACTGCAGTCAACACATTCATACCGAGCGCCTTTTCCTTCACCTTATTGGTGAATTCCTTTGCTACTTTATAGTTAACATCGGCATCAAGGAGTGCACGGCGCACATCCTTCATGGTCTCAGCCACGTTGATTTCGGTAATTTTACCCTCACCCTTCAGTATTTTGAAGGAACGTTCTAGTCTATCACTTAAATTTTCAAACATGTTCTTAATTGTACTTTTTTATTTCGGGCACAAAGTTACGAACTTTT
>CAKPWR010000074.1 GCA_934196725.1 uncultured Prevotella sp. | reverse complement strand
TGCTAAATGCTGCTGCCATCACTCCTATGATTAAAAATCTTTTCATAATCTTCTGATTTAAATCGTTTGATATTATCTGTATTGAGGTCGAAGAGGATGACCTCGCTGTTGATGTCTTCATTCTGGTGATTGATGCTTCTGACGGCTTCCATGATGTCGCTCATTTCGGGTTTTCTTACTACGATGCTGTCGCTTGGCAAAACCGGGAAGTCATCATCTGCATGCATGATGCCTACGAATTTTCCTTCTCTGAAGAGGACTCGCCAGCTGAAGAGTGGATAGGCGGCAGAGAGCGGTAACGGATAACTGCCCAGATGCTGGATGTAAGGAGCCACATCCTTCATGTCGAGTATCGGCTTTTGGCAACTAAGCTGTTTTACATTGCCCGTATTATACATCATCAGGATGCCTCTATCCACAGGGGGTGGAGTCATCGAGAGCTGGTGTAACCGGATGGTTACGGAAAGTTGCATCTTCTTGTCTTTGGCTTTCTCCTTTAAAATATGGAGGAATTCAAAATAAGCATCTTTCGTTGAAGCTGTCCAGTCGCAGTCTATCTGAATCTCTTTCACGTTCTCGATGTCGTTGGCTTCGTTCATCTGAAGGATGCGGTTCAGAATCTTATCTGCGAGTTGCCGGGGTGTTTCATCTGAAGATTTTCTGCCCGACTTGTCGCTGCTGATAGGATTCGTCTTGGTATTTGCTTTAAAACAGTCGTTTACGATATAGACAACGGGGATAATCTCCATTCCTTTCGGCATCAGAGATTCTTTCTCCTTTTCTTCAGTTGTCATATTCTCATCGGTTGTATCAAATTGCAGGGTAGCATTGGGCATGATTTCTCCATCTGCATCCCTTACCACATCAAAGAATCTAACGTAGAGTCGCTTGATATGGTGTTTCTGGATGAAGTTCATCTTGCTGCTGTCCATCTGCCAGGTTGTACTCCAATAGTAGGCTGAGCGCAGGGTTTCTGTTGTTGTATCTTGTGAACAGGAAATCAGGCAGATGCAGGTGAATAATGCTGGCAGCAAGAGTATTGATGTAAGATCATTCCATATTCTTCTCATCATCTATATCGTTTTGTCGGCAAAGATAGATATTTCCTGGCGAATGTGGCAAGAAACGAGATGTAAATAAAGTTAAAAAGGTCTCATGTCATATTCCCTACATTGGGAAAACGACATGAGACCTTTTGTTAGTATGATGGTTTTTATCCTTCAATTACCCCCTTCCACAATCCGTGGAGATTGCAGTATTCGCGAGCCGTAACTTCCTTGGCATCAGCATTTGTCATGAAGATAGCCTCTGGCTTTTCGCCCGGTTTCAACTCATGGCGAAGCACATCGGTAGGGGTGAGCAGCTCAATCCACTGGATGTAATGTTCTGGGAGCATCGGATGCTCTACGCTTCCTACTGTTACTCGATAACCGCCCTCGATAGGTTCTATCACAGGCACGTGCTTCTCCTTGGCGCCATCGCTGGTGTTTTCCTTCATCAGCTTCATCGGCTCACCGCAGCAACTGAGCACGGCTCCTGGGTTTACTACTTCTACTACGTTGCCACAAATCTGGCAGCGGTAGATTTCTCTAACTTTTGTCATAATGGTTCCTCCTATATTAATATATGTGTTGCCTGAATGTCAGGCGTTTCTTCGGATTATTCCTCCAAAAGGTTTTCTTCGGGTTACTCCTCAACGAGGCTGAAATCATCCTTGCCTACTCCGCAGAGAGGGCAAACCCAATCTTCCGGAATGTCTTCGAATGCTGTACCTGGAGCGATGCCGCCCTCTGGATCACCTACTTCTGGATCATAAACCCAACCACATACGTCACAAACATATTTCTTCATAGTGTTTTCCTTTCTTCTTTTGATGTAAATATTCTTGTTCTTTAATTCTCTATCAGATAAGTACTGCTGCACAATCCTCTGATAGACATTGCAAAGATACGATTTCTTTCTGTAATCTCCAAATAAATTTGGAAATATTATAAAATTATCATATATTTTAATCTTAGGGATAAAAGAGAGCAGGAAAAGCTGAGAAAAGAAGAGGAAGCAGAGAAAAGTATGCAAAAAATAGAGTTTTTTCTGATTATCATTCTTATTCTTAAAAAAAAGTTGTATATTTGCACCATTATAACTAACTATAACAACAACATTAATTATATGGGAATTAAAATGAGTTTTAAGTCACAATTATGTGCTGCAATCCTTACTTTGGGTTGCTCTAGCCTAACAGCTAATGCCATGGTTGGGAATGATGCTGCCAAGGAAAATAAGGTTCAGCATTATCAGCCATCAGCAGAAAACCTGGAATCACGCAAGCAGTTCCAGGATGATAAGTTCGGTATCTTCCTGCATTGGGGATTGTACAGCATGCTCGCTACCGGCGAATGGACAATGACCAATAAGGACCTGAACTACAAGGAGTATGCCAAGCTGGCTGGCGGTTTCTATCCTTCTAAGTTTGATGCTGCCAAATGGGTGGCTGCCATCAAGGCTTCGGGTGCCAAGTACATCTGCTTCACCACTCGCCATCACGAGGGATTCTCTATGTTCAAGACCAAGTATTCTGATTATAATATTGTAGATGCTACTCCTTTCCGTCGCGACATCGTGAAGGAATTGGCGGATGAGTGTCACAAGCAGGGCATCGCTTTGCACCTTTATTATTCTCATATCGACTGGTATCGTGAGGATGCTGTATGGGGAAGAACAGGTAGAGGTACTGGCCGTCCTAATCCGGAGGGAAACTGGAAGAGCTACTACCAGTTTATGAATAACCAGCTTACTGAGCTTCTTACCAACTACGGCAAGGTGAGATGTATCTGGTTTGACGGATGGTGGGATCAGGATCAGAATCCTAACTTCGACTGGCAGTTGCCAGAGCAGTATGAGATGATTCATCGCCTGCAGCCAGGCTGCCTGATCGTGAACAACCATCACTCAGCTCCTTTCGAGGGTGAGGATGTACAGGCATTCGAGCGTGACCTTCCTGGTGAGAACAAGGCTGGATTGTCTGGTCAGGACATCAGTCGTCTGCCTCTCGAAACCTGCGAGACAATGAACGGAATGTGGGGTTACAAGATTACCGACCAGGATTATAAGTCTACCAAGACTTTGGTTCATTACCTGGTGAATGCGGCAGGAAAGAATGCCAACCTGTTGATGAACATCGGCCCTCAGCCAGATGGTGAACTTCCTGCAGTAGCCTTGGAGCGCCTGGCAGAAATGGGTGAGTGGATGAAGACTTACGGAGAAACCATCTATGGTACCCGTGGCGGCATCGTGGCTCCTCATGATTGGGGTGTTACTACCCAGAAGGGCAACCGTCTCTTTGTTCATATCCTGAACTTGAAGGATAAGAGCCTCTTCCTGCCTCTTGGAAACCAGAAGGTGAAGAAGGCATTCGATTTTGCCAGCAAGAAGCCGGTGAAGGTTCAGAAGTGCGAAGGTGGTGTACTCCTGAATCTCGGTCAGGTTCCTACAGAGATGGATAAGGTTGTGGAAATCGCACTCTAAAGCGGTGTGAATAATATATTAGGAAAGTGTCGTAATCTCCTGAATCTTTGGAGATTGCGACACTTTTATTGTTGGTGGAAAACTTATCCCAAAAGGTTGGCGATAGTTTGCTTCACTCTTTCTGTCGATGTAACAGGAGAGTTGCTTTCATCAGCACCCTCGGCGCCCATGTATACATTGGTATTGAGCTGCTTCATCTTGCTAGGTACGTTGACTCTTGCCGAGAAGTGATACTCGTGGATACCGGTAGCATCAAAGATGGTGCGGATGTTATCTTCGTTTACGCCACATCCGGCAAGGAGGATGATGCGGCCAGCTGCAGCCTTTTTAAGTTCGGAAAGAAGTGCTACTCCTTCTACAGCCTTTGGCTGCTGACCCGATGTAAGGATGCGGTCGCAACCAAGGGAGATGATGTCTTCCAAAGCCTTCTGAGGATTGGCGGCACGGTCGAAGGCACGATGGAAGGTAACGCTCATCGGTTTCAGTTCATCACCGCCTTTCGCCAGTTCCACGAGTCGGCGATTCGCTTCCATATCCACTTCTCCATCTTCTGTAAGGCATCCGATAACCACACCATCTACGCCCAATTCCCGGCAAAGGCGAATGTCTTCTTCCATACGCTCAATCTCCAAAGGAGTATAGAGAAAATCTCCACCACGAGGGCGGATGATGACATGGAGCTTGGTTTGATGGAGTAATTTTCTGGCAATTTTTATCTCACCATACGATGGGGTCGTGCCACCTTCAGGTATGCCTGCACATAGTTCAACACGGTTGGCTCCACCTTCCTGTGCAGCCAGACAGCTTTCTACGCTGTTGGTGCATATTTCAAACTTAAAATCGTCTCTGTTCATAGTTTCAATTTCTTCTTTCAGTTTAGTTACTTGATTTCTTTCTAATTCTTTTCTCTTTTTACTCGATTTCTCGAATTTTTCTGCAAAGATAACATTTTTTCTTTTGGGATAGCTATTATTTCGAAAAAAAACATTATTTTTGCAGAAAGTTTAAATCGAAACATCAATATATTAACTGGAATATAGTAATAGAATTAAAAAGCTAACTAACAATGAGAAAATTTTTAGTAATGTTCGCTGTTATGTTTTTGGCCTCTTGGCAGACTATGATGGCGGCAAATGATCATTTCATTACGGATGCAGCTTATCGTACGAAAATGGAAACGGCCTTTCAACAAAAGGTCAAGTTGGTAGGTAAGCAGTTCTATGACCAGAAGATGCTCAAGCAGCAGAAAGCTACCAGCGATGAGGCAGAGGCTTTGCAGTTTCTTTATGCTTACATGCCTTTAGCTGATGTAACTGACTATCCAACCAGCTTCTTCCTGGAAAACGTGCGCACTAGCTTCGAGGCACGTCAGCAGATGGCTTGGGGCAGCAAGGTGCCTGAGTTGCTTTTCCGCCATTTCGTACTTCCTGTTCGCATCAACAATGAGAATCTGGACAATTCCCGTATGGTTTTCTTCAAGGATTTGAAGGAGCGTGTGAAGGGTATGAGTATGAAGGAGGCTATTTTGGAAGTGAACCACTGGTGTCATGAACGAGTTACTTATCAGCCATCAGATGGCCGTACATCAGCTCCTCTTTCTACCATTCGTTCGGCTTACGGACGTTGTGGTGAGCAGAGTACCTTTACCGTGGCTGCATTGAGAGCTATTGGTATTCCTGCCCGTCAGGTTTACACTCCTCGCTGGGCACATACTGATGATAACCACGCTTGGGTAGAGGCTTGGGCAGATGGTACCTGGTATTTCCTGGGTGCCTGTGAGCCGGAAGCTGTATTGAATCTGGCATGGTTTAATGCTCCTGCATCCCGTGCCATGCTGATGCACACCAAGGCTTTCGGTGATTATAATGGTCCGGAGGAAGTGATGCTCCGCACCTCTAACTATACCGAAATCAACCTCATCGACAACTATGGTTCTTCAGCTCGCATCGATTTCAATATCGTAGATGCAGCAGGCAATCCTGTAGATGGAGCGAGAGTAGATTTCAAGATTTATAACTACGCCGAATTTAATACTGTAGTAACCAAATATACAGCTGCAGACGGAAAAACATTCCTTTCTGCCGGAAAGGGTGATATGATGATCTGGGCTTCTAAGGGTGGTAAATATGGTTTTGCCAAGGCTTCTTTCGGAAAAGACAAGGCAATAACCGTAAAAATGACCTATGAGGTTGGGAAGCAGATGAGTGCTTCTCAGCAGTCTAATGCGGTAGCTTCTGCCAAGATGGTATTCTTCAGAGATTCATTCGATATCGTTCCTCCTCCAGAGAAAGCCAATATTCCTGAAGTTTCTCCTGAGGCAAGAGCTAAAAACTTAGAGCGTTTTGCTTACGAAGATTCTATCCGCCATGCTTATCTTGCTACCTTCTATAACAAGGAAAGTGCATTGCAGACTTTGAAGGATAATGGTCTGGCATCTGGTTCTGAGGAGAATACTCAGAAGATGGTGAAATTCCTGGTAGGTTCAAGCGGTAATCATCGCGTTATCCTTTCTTTCCTGATAGATCATAAGGATAATCTGAATCGTGCCATCGGCTTGCTCGGTACATTGAGCGCCAAGGATTTGAGAGATATGCAGATGGATATCCTGGAAGATAATTTCAATGCCAAGAGCGACCAGTTGTCTCCACGTGTGGAAAACGAGATGATCATTACTCCATTCAAGCAGTTCTTTGAGAAGGAATTTTCCAAGAAGCAGGTTGCTTTCAAGAACAATCCAAGTCTCTTGGTTGAGTGGGTGAAGAAGAATATCCGCATCAATCCTGATAAGAAGGCGCTTCAGATAGCTCAAACTCCTATTGGCGTATATCGTGCTCGCCTTACCGATGCTCGCTCTCGTAAGGTATTCTTCGTGGATGTTGCCAGAAGCTTGGGTATCGAGGCTCAGGTGGATGAGGTGACTAAGAAAACACAGTATAAGAATGCAAATGGAGGCGAATGGATAGATGTTGATTTCGACAATGCTAAACAGGAGGTGGCTGCAAGAGGCAAACTCGTTATGAAATATGCTGATAATGGAGCTATTGATGATCCTAAATATTATAGCCACTTCACCTTGCATCGCATTAATCCTGATGGTTCTACCTCTCTCTTGGAATATCCTGAGGAGGGATGCACTTGGAGCGGTACCTTTAAAAATGGGGTGGAATTGGATGAAGGTGACTATTCGCTTGTTACCGGTACTCGCCTTGCCAATGGTGGCGTGCTTGCAGAAATGCAGATGTTCCATGTTGAAAAGGGCGGTACAACTGTCATTGATATGCACTTACGTACTTCTTCTACTGAGGTTACTGTGATTGGTAATTTCGATTCTGAGTCGAAATTCATGTTGTTGACTAGCCCGGAGGAAAATGGTGGCTCGTTTGCATCTGCTACAGCTAATGCCCAGGAGGTAAGCCTTCTCAGTCAGACTGGTCGTGGATACTTCATTACGGGAGTGATTGGTGTTGGTCAGGAGCCTACTAATCATGCTTTGAAGGATATAGCCAAAGTGGCTCAGGTATTTGAGAAATGGAATCGGCCTATCGTTCTCCTGTTCGAGGATGAGGCGTCTGCTCAGAAATTCAGAATCTCTGAATTCCCAGGATTGCCAAAGAATATCATCTTTGGTTTCGACAAGGATGGTGCTATCCGCAAGCAGATTGTTTCTAACATGAAGCTTCAGAATGCTAACCTCCTTCCTATGTTCATCCTTTCAGATACCTTCAACCGTGTGGTTTATATCTCTCAGGGTTATACCATCGGCTTGGGTGAGCAGTTGGAGACTGTTATTAAGAAACTGTAGTTGGTATCATCAGCTACAGCTTTCACTAGAAAAATGGAGAAGGAGGTTGTATAGGTAATAAATAACCAAAAATCTCCTGTATATATAATAAGGTATACCCGTTGGCAAAATAATTAATTTTATTCAGCCAACGGGTATTTATGTATCTCTATATATAATAATGTATAGAAGTGGTTCTTGGTGGGAAATCTTTCCGGAAAATACTAGATGTATTTCATGAGGATATCCCAAACTGCGATAATGTGGCAAACGCTTCCTGCCAAAACAAAGAAATGGAATACCGAATGCATAAATCGCTTCTTATTGATGCTGTAGAAAACGGCTCCAGTAATGTAGCAGACGCCCTCTGCGATAATCCAGATAACTGTGGCTGGTGATACTGATTCTATCAATGGTTTGAAAGCCACGAGTACGGATAATCCCATTCCTACAAAGCAAATCGTTTCTAAGTTGCTGTGATCCTTGAGTTTTGCGAAGCTCATGATGGTTCCGGCAATGGCACAGGTCCAGATAAAGATGAATAGGCTCCATCCCCAATATCCCTGATCGCGCATCGCTATCAAAGTGATAGGCGAGTAAGAACCGGCAATATGCCAATAGATGGCTGCATGATCCCACTTGCGCAATCGCTCCTTCCATTTGCTCCAGGCTGAAATGGCATGGTAGGTTGTTGAGGCGATGTACGACATCAACATTCCAAACAGGTAGAGGATAATACCGGCTGTGGCCCATCCATTATGTTGGGTAAAGCACCAATATAGGAAAATGGCTCCAAAGACAACACCCAAGAGGATACCACCGGCATGTGACCAGGAGTTCCAAAGTTCCTCTTTATGATTGAAGTGTATTTTGAGTTTCATATTGCTAAATATCTTTTATTATTGTTGAACAAATATTGTTTGCGTGGCAAAGATACTAAGAAAAATCGAGTTGAGAGTTATTTTTAGGGATTGTTATGATATGAAAAGTGTTATTGCCTATATCTGGAGCAAAAAGGTTTTGCTTTATTTGCCAGATGTCTGCATTTTTGTGCTTTATTCCGAAAATAAATCAAGAAAGTGTTGGTGGTTACTGTTTATTTTCTTATTTTTGCATTTGAAAACTCAATAATGATAATAACTAACAACATATATAAAAATATGATGAAATTTAAATCAATTGCATTCTTGCTTATGACCATCGCCATGCCTGCGATGGCAGAACAGGTTTCGGTGAATAGTAAAGGTATCTCGCTTGTTCTCGATGTAGAGAATGGTAAGCCTGCTCAGTATCTTTACTTCGGAACCAAGTTGAATAATCAGGATTTGGCTAATCTTAAGGTGGCTTCTAACGGTCGTATGGATGTTTATCCTGCATACGGTCTTAATACTCCAGCCGAAGCTGCACTCGCTATGCGCCATAGCGATGGTAATCTTTCTACTGCTCTTGTTGCTACAGGTAGTGAGGTGAAGAACGAAGGAAATACTACCGTTACTACGATTCATCTCAAGGATCTTGTATATAATCTTAAGGTGGATTTGAAATATCGCTCATACAATGATGTTGATATGATTGAAACATGGACAGAGATTGCTAACGGTGAGAAGGGAACTGTTACCCTTACTACCTTTGCATCTGCTATGCTTCCTATCCGTCGTGGAGATGTATGGATGAGTCATCTTTCTGGTACATGGGCAGCTGAAGCACAGTTGAGTCATGAAAAATTGCAGCCAGGTGAGTTCGTTATCCGCAATAATGATGGTACTCGAAATTCTCATACCGACCATGCTGAGGTTATGTTCTCTCTGAATGGCAAGGGGCAGGAGAATACGGGTGCGGTAATCGGTGCTGCGCTTGAGTATACTGGAAATTATAAACTCAAAACCGTAACCGATGATACTGAATATCACTACTTCTTTGCTGGTATCAATGAGCAAAACTCTGAGTATCACCTTAAAAAGGGAGAAACTTTCAAAACTCCAGCTCTTGCCTTTACTTATTCTAATGAAGGTTTGAGCGGTGCTAGTCGCAATTTCCACAAGTGGGGACGTAAGTATGTTCTTGCCCATGGTGATAAGGAGCGCGATATTCTTTTGAATTCTTGGGAAGGTGTTTATTTCGACATCAACCAGAAGGGAATGGATCAGATGATGGCAGACATTCATAGCATGGGTGGCGAGTTGTTCGTTATGGATGATGGATGGTTCGGTAAAAAATATCCTCGTAAGAGAGACAATACTGCTTTGGGTGATTGGGTTGTAGATACCGAAAAATTGCCTGATGGTATTGAAGGTTTGCTCCGCGATGCCAAGAAAAATGGTGTGAAGTTTGGTATTTGGATTGAGCCTGAAATGACCAATACAAAGAGTGAACTCTACGAAAAGCATCCAGATTGGGTTATCAAGGCTCCTAAGCGTGATGCTGTAGTAGGTCGTGGTGGTACTCAACTGGTACTCGATCTCGGTAATCCAAAAGTGCAGGATTTCGTATTTGATGTAGTAGATGATTTGCTTACTAAGTACCCTGAAATCGCTTACATCAAGTGGGATGCTAATATGCCAATCATGAATCATGGTAGTCAGTATCTTCCTGCTGCTGACCAGAGTCATCTCTACATCGCTTATCATCGCGGATTCTCTAATGTAATTGATCGCATTCGTGCAAAATATAAGGATGTTGTTATCCAGTGCTGTGCTAGTGGTGGTGGTCGTGCAAACTGGGGATTCCTTCGTGGTTTCGATGAGTTCTGGGTAAGTGATAATACTGATGCGCTCCAGCGTGTTTATATGCAGTATGGTACTAGCTATTTCTTCCCAGCTATTGCTATGGCAAGCCATATCTCTGCAGTACCTAACCATACGGTATTCCGTACAACATCATTGAAATATCGTATTGATGTGGCTATGAGCGGTCGTCTTGGAATGGAAATACAGCCTAAAAACATGACGAAAGAAGAAAAGGCACTTTGTCGTAAAGCTATTGCTGAGTATAAAGAAATTCGTCCTGTAGTACAGTTTGGTGACCTTTATCGTTTGGTTTCTCCTTACGATAACCAGGGATTGTCATCTATTATGTATGTAAGTGAGGCAAAGGATAAGGCTGTTTTCTATTGGTGGAAGCTTGCTAATTTCTATAATGTTCATCTTCCTATCGTAAAGATGGCTGGTTTGGATGCCAATAAGATGTATAAGGTGCGTGAGCTTAATGTTATTGATAACACACCTTTAGCTTATGAGGGTAAGGCTTACTCTGGCAAGTTCTTGATGGAGCATGGTTTGGAAATGCCATTAGAGAATAATGTAGATTGGGGCAAGAAGACTGATTGGTCTTCACGTGTTCTTTATCTTGAAGCACAGTAAACAATAATAAAACTAAGATATATTAATATTTAATATAGGGTGTATTGTAAATCAAACATGATTTATGATACGCCCTTTTTCTTCAAATTCTCTCATTTTGGTTTTTCTTATAGTATTATTGAGTATGCGAGCACGCTTGTGCGCCCGCACGCATGCGCACAGCATGCATGTATATAATAAAGTGAAATATCAGGAAAAATACGATAAATACTGCGAAAGTGTTAAAATACTGTTAATTTCAAAACTTTTTCTTAGAAATATTTGGTGGTTTCGGAAAATGTTCGTACTTTTGCACTCGCTTTTGAGAAATACAACATCTCAAGCAAATGAAGAAAGAGTTCTTTGAAAGATTTTACATAAACAGACAAGTAGTACAAGAAGCGGTTTTGGATTACACCTTATTATA
>CAKPWR010000073.1 GCA_934196725.1 uncultured Prevotella sp. | reverse complement strand
CTGTTAAGTCAAGATAAGATTTATGGAAATTAATAGATAGAAAAAGGGTGCGTCATGGACTTATGACACACCCTCCTAGGAGCTTCTGCCCTTTCAGGGCGTGCTTCTGTAATGAACTGATTTTCAAGGTGTATGGACTTGCTCCTTCTTCAGATGCTTGTAAAGCCACAGGAAGGCGGGAATGAGGAAGAGATCTGCCATGACCCACGCCACAGGGTCGCCGAAGCAGACTCCCGTCCACGCCAGGGCAGGCACCAGCCAGAGACTCACACCGCATCTCGCTATCATTTCCATCACGCCACTCAGCATCGAGAGGTTGCTGTAACCCAAGCCCTGAATGCTGTAGCGCAGGATGGTGAGCAAGCCCAGACAAGGATAGAAATAGTTGGCTATGCGCATAAACTGGGCAGCATAAGTCACCACTTCCGCCTCGCCCTTATCCACGAAGAGCATCATCATCTCGTCGGCAAACGGATAGATGAGCAGGAAGGTGAAGACGAAATAAACCAGCATCATCCTGATGGCAGCCCTTACGCCCTGACCGATTCTATCCAGCTTCCGGGCTCCCAGGTTCTGACCGCAATAGGTAGCCATCGCCACTCCGATGTTCTCGAAAACGCAGGTAAAGAGATATTTGATGCGCATAGAGGCAGTAAATGCAGCCACATAAACCGTTCCCAGAGCGTTGTTCGCACTCTGGAGCATGATGAGGCCGATGGCAGTAATGGAGAACTGCAATCCCATCGGAACGCCGTTGTTCAGCAGAATGCTTATCTTCTTATTGTCGAATTTCCTTTCCTCACCCTTCGGAATCAGAATCTGCATTTTCTTCTTGATAAACCAGATACAGAGCAGCACGGAAATTCCCTGCGAGAGCCAAGTGGCAATACCTGCTCCCTCTACGCCCAGTCCCATGCCGAGAATCAGAATGCCATCGAGAATGATGTTGATGACCGAGGCGGTAATGAGGAAATAGAAAGGCTGTTTCGAGTTGCCCAGGGCACGAATCTGACCGGAGAGCAGATTGTAGGCGATAGTGAAAGGAATCGCCGCAAACTGCAGCATCAGGAAGATGTAGGCATCATCGAACACCTCCTTCGGCGTATTCACCAGATGCAGAATCTTTCCGCAGAAGATGCAGGAAAGGAAGGTGATGACCACGGCAAACACCACGGCGATGCGGATGCTGTTGCTTACGTAAGCCCGCATCTTGGCATAATCCTTGGCGCCGAAAGCCTGGGCGATAGGGATAGCGAAACCGGCACAGGAGCCGTTGCAGAAGCCCATGATGAGAAACATGATGGAGCTGGATGCGCCTACTGCCGCAAGTGCTCCTACGCCAATCCATCTTCCCACGATGGCGGCATCGATGATGAGGTACATCTGCTGAAGGATGTAACCCAGAATTAGTGGAATCGCAAATTTGATGATGGCTCGCAAAGGCGAGCCTACAGTCATGTCATTTGTTGACTTTGAACTTTGAGTTTTGACCATGATTTACTTTGAACTTTGAGCTTTGAACATTGAACTTTATGATTAGTTTTTCAATGAACGTTATAATTATAGTTTGTTATCCTAAAATATAAAAAAGGAGGAGGATGCACTCTTTATTTGAGTGCATCTCCCACTTTTTGTTTGATTTCTGCCATCTTGTTGCGGCGTTCGATGGAGAAAGTATCTCCGTGAGCTTCCACGTAATCGAAAAGCATGAAAGCCTTGTTCAGGAGTTCATCTCTTGTGGGCTGTCCCACCATGTCAGCCTCGTGATAATAGAGCTCGGCAAGCATATCCATCTTGGAGAGTCTTTTCTCCTCGTCGGCAATTCCTGCCATTGCCTTCATCACATCCTCGATGGTGGCGATGCTGTAGAAGGCGTAGGGACCTACGTATTGATTGTAGAGCTCCCTGATTTTCTCACGTCTCACCTCCACCTCTTTCTTTTCGAGCATTCTTTCGAGTGCCGCCATAAACTCGCGAATCAGTCGCTGTATGTAGTCACGTTGTAGCATATTTTTTTATTTTGTTGTTATTGTTGCGTTATCTAATAGACTCATTGGTATTGCCATGACTAAGGCAAAGTTCAGGGAGTATTGTGAGAAGAGTTCCTAGAAACTCTCCTCTACCCCGTACAATGGAACATTCTTCATCCACTCTTGCTCCTTGTATGGCGACATGGAGAAGCGGATGGCTCGCAAGTCGGGATGGGCGTCAAAGAAGGCGCGAAGTGACTTGGAACGCAGGTTCTCTTCATCCTTACATACATTTTGAAGTTGCTAATGACTTGCTGTTATGATGTTTAAACAGTTCTATCGGTTGCAAAGATACACTTTTTTACACGAACTTCAAAGGGTTTCTTACACTTTTTTACACGAACTTTCCGCATTTGCACACACTTTTTTACACGAACTTTCCGTATTTGCACACACTTTTTTACACGAACTTTCCGTATTTGCACACACTTTTTTACACGAACTTTCCGTATTTACACACACTTTTTTACACGAACTTGTCTTATTCATCATTATTGAGCCCTTCCACATACTCCCACAGTTTCTTGTAGAAAGGATGCTGGGTCATCGTATCCTTGTTGCCCAGGATGATGAGCTTCATGCGGGCTCTCGTCATCGCCACGTTCATGCGGCGAAGGTCTTTCAAGAAACCGATCTGGCCTTCATCGTTCGAACGCACCAGCGAGATGAGGATCACGTCTCTTTCCTGGCCCTGGAAACCATCTACCGTGTTTACGCTGATTAGACGGCGGTAAGGCTTGAAGAACTCATACTTCTTGATGAGTTTCTTGAGATATTGTACCTGGGCACGGTATGGCGAAATGATGCCCACGTCGATGCTCTCGCTCAATACCCGCTGCTTGCCAATCTTCGTGAAGTATTCCGCCAGAGTGAGCAGGGTAAGCTCGGCTTCCGCCTTGTTGATACGCCCGAAACTCTCGCCCACAAACTGCTCCTTATAAAGTGAAGAGTGATGAGTGAAGAGTGAAGAATTCTCTTGTCCTTCCCCTTCTTCACTATCTTCTCGTTCATTTTTATTAGAAACATCATCAGAAGAGCTATTGAATTCTTCACTCTTCACTCTTCGTTCTTCACTTAATTCCCCTGTGTCAATCCACGTGATCGGATGGTCGTAATCCAATACGCTCCGGTATTTGATCTGTGGCGCACTCTCCACCTTGCCCCCGTAGAACCAGTCGCTGGAGAATCGCATGATTTCATCGTTCATGCGGTATTGAATCTTCAGCAGGGTTACCACCTCGGGCTTGTTTTCGGCGATGCGCTCCATCAGGGTCTTGCCCAGTCCGGCTCTTAAAGCTGCAATACTCTTCACGGTAGGCGGCAACTGGCAATGGTCGCCCGCCAGAATCACTCGGCTGGCTCTTCTCATCGGAATCCAGCAGGCGGCTTCCAAAGCCTGGGCTGCCTCGTCGATAAACAGGGTGCCGAACTTCATGCCTTCCAGCAACCGGTGGGCAGAACCCACCAGGGTGCAGGCGATGACACGCGCCTCGCCAAAGAGTTCAGAATTGATGCGGATTTCTATCTCGGCGGCACGGCTCTTCAGCCTATCCATCTTCTGATGATAGTTCTCGCTGCCTTTCTTCCTGTTTTTTCTTAGTTCTCTGATTGCCTTGCGGATAGCCCAGAGCTGCGGATAGTCGGGATGACTCTCGAAACGGCGCTCGTAGGTGAAGCCCAGCATCTTGTCGTTCACGCGGGTAGGGTTTCCGATACGGAGCACATTCACACCTCTATCCACCAGTTTTTCAGAAATCCAATCCACCGCCATATTGCTCTGTGCACACACCAGCACCTGACTCTCTCGCATCAGGGTTTCGTTGATGGCTTCCACCAGGGTCGTGGTCTTTCCGGTTCCCGGAGGTCCGTGAACGATAGCCACATCCTTCGCCCAAAGCACCTCATTCACAGCCCTTTCCTGAGTAGGATTGAGCCAAGGGAACTTCATTGGTTCGAAGGAGAATCTTCCTGCCTTCTGATGAGAATAGAATAAGTCTCGGAGATAAGCCAGACGGTTGTTCTTCGCCTTCATCACGCGGTCCAAAGCCTCAAACATCAGCTTGTAGCTGGTTTCATCGAAGGAAAGCTGCACGCCGATAGGCTCCGTGGATTGCTGCAAGTCGAGCAGCGGGGCTGAATCAGGAACGGTAATCACCATTCTGTCGCCATCCACATAGCTCACGGTTCCGGTAAAGGAGAAATATTTTATACTTTGAACTTCTTTACTTTGAACTTTGAGATTTGAACTTTGAACTTTATGATTTGCGTCTGAAGGGGTTGCTGACTGCTGATTGGCTGTGTTGCCCTGACTCATCTTCTTGACCATAAAGAACATGACGGGGCGACCGAACTCAAAATTGTGCTCGATATCCTGATCAGAGGTACGGAAGACCTCGATGGCTGTTTGGTTCAGCGAATTATAAAAGCTTTTTCCCACACGGAGCGGGAACCAGGCGTCACCTCGTTTCACCTTTCGCTGCATTCCCATCTGTTCGGTGAGCTTGCGGAAGGCTTCCTTCTCGGTGTAATACTCCAGCTGGAGCAGGGTGCGTTGTTGCAATAATGCCTGAATTGGTGAAATCTGTTCCATAATTGGTTGCAAAGTTACACCAATTCAGGCAAAAATAAGAAGATAATAGGATAATTATGCTTAAAAGTCATAACTTTTTAATCGGAAATGATGAAGTCTTTTTCTCATTTTCATCATCTTTCCCAGAGTTGATAGTCCTGTATTTCATTGGAGTTCTGATCCAGCGAATCGGTCTGGCTGTTTTCTGTCTGAACATTCTGCTTCTCTTCTGCTTGCGCTCTGTCATAATAGGTGAAGGCGATGAGACATATAAGAAGGCAGGAGATGATTCCAAGGACGATGCTTGCAATCTTCATCAGGGGAGATTCGTACTGGTATTCTCTCACCTCGCGGATGCTCTTAGGACGGATATTCAAATCGCGGCAAGCACATACTTCTGCCATCTGCTTGAGGCGCTTGTCGTGAGTGGCTTTCTCCATGTCGAGAAGTACCATACCCAGCGAATAGATGTCTGCCTGAGGGTCTGACTTGGCTCCCGACAAGAGTTGCTCTGGGGCAATATAGCCTGAGGTTCCTGCGGGCAGTTTAAGAATGGTAAAGGAATCGCTGTCTGAGAGTCCGAAGTCGATAAGCTTCACATTTGTGCCGTTATGGGTCACCATGATGTTGGAAGGCTTCAAGTCGCGATGGATAATCTGCTTGTTGTGCATGTATTCCAGGGCGTTCATCAGCTCCTGGGTTATCTTGTGCGCCATTTGTGCCGTCAACAGATTTTGTTCTATAAGGTATTGCAGCGTGTCTCCATCTATGTATTCCATCACGATGGTAGTTCCCAGGTTTTCTACCTCTTCCAAGCCTATTGTATGGCAGATATTGGGATGCTCCAGTTGCAGACCTATCTCAAACTCCTTGGTCAAAGCCTGCCGGTAAATGGGTGTATAGAGGAAGTCGTTCTTGAGGCATTTCAGCATGTAGCGCTTGCCGTATCTCGTAGCAGAGAAGATGCGGGTGTGGCCTGATATGGAGACATAACATTGGCTGAGATTGCTGAACCTGGACTCTACCGGAATGGGTTCGGCAACGCTCATTTCCTTGTTGATATCCTCTGTAAATCCTGATGTCGTTTTCATTTTTTGATAACGTTGATAAGGGTAAGACCTCCGTTTCTTCCAGCCACGAACGATGCGGTTCGTTCGCCATTTCGTTCAATGTAAGGCAGATAGAGAGGCTGTTCCTTGATGAAGCATCCGGTTACGAAATGGTCGCCTACCTGCAGCTTGCTGTTTTCTGAGGCGAGTATTTCGTAGGTACTTTCACCCAGATAGATTAAGCGTAGCATGCGGTTAGGGCTCCAGCCGATGGCTACTTCCGTACCTTCCTTCAAGTCGCTGCTGACCAGCTGGCTCGCCTTGAAGAAAGAGGAGTTGTATTTGGTACTGGTTTTCAGCCATTGCTTGAATTCCATATAGTTCTTGTGCCCGATATACTGGGAGAGAATATCGAGTGTCACCATGCGAGGCTTATGATCATCACTCACATAACCATAGAGGCGCTTGAGGGTTGAGGCAGAAACCTTGCCGCCTGTATGCTTTTCGAGGAAGAACGAGAATTCCTCAAAATCGGTTGTGGTGGCAAGTAATTTGCCGTATTCCTGCTCTACGAGTAATTTTAATTCTTCTATTTCCGGTGTAGTCATATTCTATGTATATTTTTTCTTTTTATTGTTCTACAATGTGTTTAAACTTTCCCCAGATCCTGTTGTTCTGGTATAGTTCTCTCTTGCCTGCTGACACATGTAATGTGCAGGTAGTAAGGAAGTTGGTGCCCTTGGTGGTGAAAGCATTCTCATTACATACGGGTGGATAGGGGGATTCAACGTAGAGGTTGGTGAGTGGACAGCCATCAAAGACATAATCAGAGATGAGCTCTGTCTTCTTGCCCAATCTTACCACCTTCAGTCGGGTGCAACCCTGGAAGATGCCCGTCGGAATCTGTTTGAGCTGGGCTGGCAGCGAAACCTCTTCCACCTTGCTGTTCATCAAAGCTCCCTGTCCTATTTCTGTCATGCTTTCCGGGAAGTTGAAGCGGGTGATGCTACATTCCTTGAAAGCATAATCTCCGATACTTGTGAGGGTAGAAGGCAGGGTGTAGTCGCCTTGTTTTCCCATCGGGAACCAGATGATTTCTGTTCCTTTTCCGTTGAACAGAACTCCATCCAGACTGCTATACTGGGTGTTGGCTTTTGAAACCAGGATGGTTTCCAAAGCCGTACAACCGCTTGATGGAAGCAGCTGATTCACAGAGGCTGGAATCTCAATCTCCTTGAGTGAAGTGCAGTCTGTAAACGCATCTTTCTCTATCTTGATTACATCAGATGGAAGGATGATGTGTTTGAGATGACTGCAATGGGCAAAGAGTCCTTGCCCGATTACCTGATTTTCGGTATGGCGATGGTAAGGACCGAAGTCGCTTCCTCCTGCCACGATGTGTGCATCAGCCATGTTGATGTCGGCAAGTTTTCCTGCTGTCGTTTCGTTGTTGATGTCTCTTCCTGCCATCGTTCTTAAGCATGCTAAATCGTCTCCATTCAGGTAGCCAGCTATCGTGAGCTGGGCGTATTCGTAGAGATGATTGCCCATCAGTTCGCTCAGTTTGCCTGCTTCCTGCAGTTTTACTGCATCCGTTGTCTTGAAGGTGATTGACTCGCTCTTGGTTTCTCCTACTCGGTTTTTGGCGTAAGTCCAAATCCGGTAAGTGGTGTTAAACTGCAGGTCGTTGAGTCTAACCTGCTGTTGTCCAATAGCTCCCTGATAGTTTTCTATGGTTGTTTTTTGCTGCGTATTGTCATGATTGCCTTCCTTGGCATAGTAACATCCTGTTTCCGTGATTTCTTCACCTCCGTTTGCCGTAATGTCGAAGCCCACGATGATGCTGCAGGGGCCATAGCTCAAAACCTGCGGAGCGGTAAGGGATGGCTTGTCATTAGGCTGGGTGGTGAAACTCATCGGATTACCGCTGAGCGTAATTTTTCCATTGCTTCCTTGCAACATATAATAATAGGTAGTGCCTGCCTTCAGCCCCACCATGCTGAGTTCTACTTCCGAAGATGAGGATTGGTCTGCATGATCTGGGGTATTGATGGGATTGGAGGTGAGTGCCATTTCCTCAGTTTCTCCATATCTGAAGGAAAGAACAGGCATGGTGGTTTCGCCCTCCAACGAAACCGAACCGTGCAGGATAGCCTCGTTTCGGGTAATGTCGGAAGCAGGAAGAGTCGCAAGATGCGGCTCCAGATGGGTTGGCTTCTCGCTGCTGCATGCGGAAAGAAAAGCCAGCATCATACCTAAATATATTATCAGTTTACTATTCATATTGGTGATTGTTCTTGTTGGTCCGACTTGATCTGCCGATTTTGTTTGCCCGGCTTTATTTGCCCAGTTT
This sequence comes from uncultured Prevotella sp., assembly GCA_934196725.1. GTDB lineage: Bacteria > Bacteroidota > Bacteroidia > Bacteroidales > Bacteroidaceae > Prevotella. The sequence goes on along the minus strand of CAKPWR010000073.1, from coordinate 3,385 downwards.
GATTCCTATTCCGATGCAACCTTGCCATTGCTTTCCGGCAATGGTGATGGCTGAGGCTGTGATGCTGAGTTTGCCGAAGGAAGCCAGGACTCCCAGTTCTGCGGTTATTCCCTTCTCAGAGAGTCCGTCGTTCATCAGATAGCCTTTTCCTTCGCTTTCGCTCAATTGCCAGGCTGTAGCCGACTTGCCGTATCCTACACCTTCGAAGAGACAGACACCATGGGTAATGTGGTGGATGGCTCCTGCCGTAAGCGTATAGTTGGTGTGGCGGGTTTCGCCCGAATAATACGGTTTGATATTGCTACCGCTGGTAAAACCTTCCTTGTCGCAGTCGCCTTCCGTGCTTCCTATGCTCTTCAGATTGCTGCTGGCATGGAGGAAGAAACCGTGGTGGCGCATCAAGGCAAGGAAGACGCCGTAAGACGGACCGTCTTTGTGCAGGGCAACCGTAGCCAGGGTGTAGAGGGAGAGTGGCATCTTAGGGCGCACCTTCTCGATGGCGATGGTGTCAGTAATGGTCTTTACCTCTACAATCGTATCGTGAAGTTCCGTGATGGCTGGTTTGGGCAGGTTCAGCTTCATCTCGTAGGTCATTCTACTCTCCAGCGGTTTGCCCAGACGGTAATCGCGCAGCACGCCCCATTCAGGATGTTTCAGGGTGAGCGTCTTACTTCCCTTTGGCAGATAAAGCCATATTTCGCCCACTTCGTCCTTTCGTTTCACGATGCCGAGAGGGGAGGAGAAGGCAAAGTCGGACGGAGCCACTACCTTGATCAGGGCGCAGGCTTCATCGTTCAGATCACGCACATTGTTGATAAAGGCGCTCACGTCGTTGGGCAGCAGGCGAAAGCTTGCCACCGAAAACTCCTGTGCCCGAAGGGCAGAAGGAATGGCTAGCCAGAGAATCATGGCCAGTTGCAGCACCTTCAGAAGTTGTAAGCATCGGGCTTTTCCTTCCTGCGAAGCGAAAACTTCTTTCATGCCTTTTACTTCCTGCGAAGTGAAAACTTCTTTCATGCCTTTTACTTCCTGCGAAGTGAAAAGTTCTCTATCTTCTTTAACTTCTCCCATCATATTTTTCTATTCTAAATTAAAGTCTTGAATATTAATCACATCATCGCCAGTGTGGACGGTTCCGGCTGGCTGCCAGGTGCGCACATGGATGAGCGGCATCGACTTGTCTCTGAAATCCCAGAGCAGGAAGAGGTAGCCATCGTCACTATATCTGTCGCTCTTGTATTGCTGTCTGAGGGTTACTCCGTAGATTCCATCCATCGTTGGGTGGCGCATGATACGGAAACCAGAGAATTTGACGTCGATTTTCTGATTGGCAGCAAACACCTTGGAAAGTCTTGAGAGATAATCGCGCTTGGAATGGATGGCGAAGGTTACCCGGCTTTCTGCCTGACATTTGCCGTCATTGGCGATGGGCTTTACCACATTTCCCACGATGATGAGTGCCTTGTCGCTGAACACCTGCCGCAGGAAGTCGATGTCCTTGGTGGTGTAGGCTGTGCGGAAATGCTCACAGTAGTTCAGGATGGTGTGGCGTCGCTTGGCGTCGGTTTCTGCCAGTTTACCCTGCATGATTTTGGAGGCTTCCTTGTAGAAGGGGTTGTTTTGCGCCATCGTCTTGAGATTTACCTGTGAGAGAGCACTTGTCTTTCTGCCAGATTGGACAGATGCTGCAGAACGACCAGATGCTGAAGGTCCCGCAAATGGTCCATCTGTAGAACCTTCCTGATTCCCGGAGTTTTCTCCGGAAACCGTTTCTTCTGTCGCTTTCTCTGTCAGATTAGCAATGCCTTTCCGGGCTTCTGCCGATTTGTATTCTCCTGCATCCTCGTTCAGGAAAATACCGCCTTGACGGTCTATGTATCCTTCTCTTTTCGTGTTCTTTTCTCGGAATCGTAGCTGCCCGTTTCGATAGCGGGTGTCAAGCAGACAGCCACGTAAGGGAATGGCAAACAGTTCTTTACCGTCTTCATCTTCCACCACGTATCGCTTGCCTTCTTGGGCGTTGTCTTGTTCTACCAGTTCCAATCCTTCGTTCATTCCGTATCGGGTTTCCTTACAGTTTTCTTTATAAGCAGTTAAGGGCGACAGCCATAATGCTGCTGCCCAACCCCCAAGAAGGAGAACCAGAAGGGATAAAATACTTACCGTCTTCTTCATTATTTCTTATTCTTATTGCCAGTTTTTAATTTCTCCACCGACTTCAATCTTCACCTGGTCTGGATTGTCGGAGATGATGAGGTTGACGAGATGCTCGGTTCCTGGTTTAAACTGGAACTTGCTCTCGAAGAGATAGCTCACGCCTTTCATCACCACCTCGATGAGGGGCATTCGGTTTTCGATGCGCTGTGGAACGATGATGGCGGAATAGCTGGTATCATCGTCCTGATGGGCGATGATACTCTTTCGGGTTCCCTTTACATAACGGGTTGCCACACCAGCCTGCAGGTCGATGGTTGCAGTAGGTACCGTATTGTGGATGGTAACCTGGGCCGTAGTAGGCATGTCGCCCTCGAAATCCTCTCCTTTTATCAGGCGAATCTTGAGTTTGCTCATGATGTGCTTGAAATTGAGAGGGATAGGTGAGGCTGATGCCGAAATGTTCTTGCTGGTAGCAAAGAGCAGGTCGCTTGCCTCATAACCGCCTAGAACTTCTTTGCTTTTGGCGGTACTTTGGTCCAGAGCTATGCTGAAGGGCTGGTCTGTAATGTTGCTTACATTCTCGATGTATGGGTAATAAGCATAGGCAGTATAGGTGCCTTTGTCCCAGTAGAGGGTTCTGGCTGCTGCCCAGTTGCTTCCGTCGTAGGTCAGCGCCTCGTTGTTCACCAGGTTGCCTCCAATTTCCAGCTGTGCTTTTGCATCTGCCACATAAAGACCTATCTTGTCGTTTTGCTCAAAGCTGGTCTCTGTGGCACGGGTTGCTTGTCCCGGATGGTTTACCAGGAAGGTCATCGGTGTGGATTTCGCATCCTGCGAGCGAAGAGCCGTTTCCTGCTCATCGCTGCAAGATACCATTCCTAATATAGCCAACGCAAAACCTGCGTATCTTATTATATGTTTCTTCATATTTTTCTTGTTTTAATGGTCTATACTATGAATTGTCTAGCGTTCGCCATTAGCGATGCTTTCTCACCTTTGCCATCTTCAGCGGACTGCCCTTGTGGAGTACAGGAGCATGCTGATAGGTTCCGGCGTTGCGCTGGTCGCCATCGCCGCCGAATGCACGGCTCTCTACGATTCCTGCATCTCGCTTGTCGTTCTTCACGAAGTCTTCGAAACTGTAGGTTTCTCCAGCATAAGCCTTGATGCGCTTCACGATACTCTCACGGCTGATGGTGCTGTAGTAAGGAATATCGTTGTTCATGCA
>CAKPWR010000072.1 GCA_934196725.1 uncultured Prevotella sp. | reverse complement strand
AAGTTGGTGAAGATAAGTTCATCTGAGCCGACAGTCAAAGAGAGTAAGATAAAAACAAGGTTTATACGAGAATAAATAATATAACTAACATAAAAAATTTCAAAACCTATGAACAAAAGAGCAAATTTGTATTTTGCAGCGCTATTGGGTGCCATGTCACCACTGAGCACTGTTACTGCATTGGCAGCTCAGAGCAATTCGGTTATTGCTAATGCTACCCAGCAGCAAAACGCATGTACAGGTACTGTAAAGGATTCTTACGGTGAACCTGTTATCGGTGCTACCATCAGAATTGAAGGTAAGACTGGCGGTACGATTACTGACCTTGACGGTAACTTTAGCCTTGCAAATGTAGCTAAGGGTGCTAAAATCACAATCACTTATGTAGGTTACAAGCCACAGACTCTTACTTGGAACGGTACAGCTTTGAACGTTACCATGGAAGATGATTCCAACATGCTCGAAGAGACTGTTGTTATCGGTTACGGTACTGTAAAGAAGGCTGACTTGGCTGGATCTGTTGCAGTCATGGAAGGCAAAAGCTTTAAGGATCAACCTGTTGCACGTGTTGAGGATGCCCTCAACGGACGTATGTCTGGTGTGCAGGTAATGTCAAGCGGTGTTCCTGGTGGTGCAATGAAGATCCGTGTACGTGGTGCCAGCTCTGTTAACAAGAGCAACGACCCTCTCTATGTAGTTGACGGTATCGTACGTGAAACTGGACTTGAGGGTATCAGCCCTGAGGATATCCAGAGCATCCAGGTATTGAAGGACGCTTCATCAACAGCTATCTATGGTGCACGTGGTGCAAATGGTGTTGTAATGGTACAGACCAAGAGCGGTAAGGCTGGTGCAACTCAGGTTACTTTCGACGGTAGCTTCGGTTTCTCTAATGCTTACCATATTCCTGAAGTAATGAGCACCAAGCAGTATGCTCAGGCTTTGGTAGACCACAAGGGTGTTTCTCAGAGCGCAGTTCAGGATTATCTGAATGGAACAAAGGCTGGTATCGACTGGATGGACGAATTGCTCCAGACTGGTATTACCCAGAACTACAAGGTTTCTTTGACACAGGGTAATGACAAGACACAGACTTACTTCTCTGCCAACGTAATGGACCAGAAGGGTGTTATCGTTGACACCAAGTCAAGACGTTACGCTATCAAGGCTAACATGCACAACAAGATTTTCGACTGGTTGGAAATGACCACCGATATCAACCTCTCTCAGACAGACAACTCTGGTGCAGGCTTCGCACAGAACCAGTCTAACCCAATCTGGGTTGGTTTGAACTACTCTCCTACTATGGAGATGATGGATGCAAACGGTAAGTATAATAAAGACCCATACAACAACATCCAGAACAACCCTTACGGTATTCTCCATGGTTGTGAAAACGACCGTAAGCGTACGATGGTTACAGGTCACGTTGACTTGAAGTTCAACCTACTCAAGGGCTTGACATTCACCACAACCAACGGTATCGACTACAACGATTACAAGTGGTATAGCTTTATATCTACCAAGGTGAACGCAGCCGGTAACAATATGGGCAACAACGATGCAACCGTTACTGCTTTGCAGTCTACCAACAACTTGACTTACAGCAACAAGTGGGGTGATCACGGTTTGACAGCTACAGGCGTATGGGAAGTTACCTCTAATGAGGTTCGCCGCATGGGTCTCTCTGGAACTGGTATTGCTCACGAGCAGTTGGGTTACTGGAACGTAGCAGATGCTGCTTCCAAGACTCCTAGCAACGGCTACAGCAAGTGGACCATGCTCTCTGGTGTAGCTCGTGTTATGTACAACTATGCAGACCGTTATATGTTGACTGGTACATTCCGTGCGGATGGTTCTAGCCGCTTTACCAATAAGAAGTGGGGTTACTTCCCATCAGCAGCTGCAGCCTGGACCGTTTCTAACGAAAAGTTCTGGGAGCCTATCAAGAATGCAGTAGAATACATGAAGATCCGTGCAAGCTACGGTATCATCGGTAACCAGGATATTACTCCTTACTCTACATTGGGTTCTTTGGGTACAACCGGTTTCACATACGGTACAACACAGTCTTACACTGGTTACTGGGCAAATGGTCTTGCTACTCCTGACTTGTCATGGGAGAAGGTTCATCAGTTTGACCTCGGTGTTGACCTCGGTTTCTTCGGTAACCGTTTGAGCATCAGCTTGGACTACTTCAATAAGAAGACAAAGGATGCCCTCCTGACAACATCAGCTCCAGGTTACCTGGGTGGCACATCTTACTGGGTAAATGCCGGTGAGGTAAGCAACAAGGGTTTTGATGCTACAATCAACGCACAGATTATCCAGACCAAGGACTGGTCATGGTCATCTACATTGAATGCCAGCTACATCAAGAACGAGGTTACCAAGTTGACAGCTGATTCTCCTATCCTTTATGGTACAAGTCCTTCTCCAGGTACTGTTGACCCATGTACAATCATCAAGGAAGGTGAGGCTATCGGTACATTCTACGGCTTCAAATGGGCTGGTTTGCAGAAGAACGATAAGGGAGAATGGATTGATACCTATTACACTGCTGATGGAGGAACAACAGCTACTCCTGATGCATCAAAGGATCGCTTCGTATTAGGCCGTTCAAACCCTGACTTCACATTAGGTTGGAACAATACAGTAAGTTATAAGAACTGGGACTTCAACGCCTTCTTCAATGCAGCATTCGGTGCTAAGCGTTTGAATATGGTTCGCTACGCCATGAACTCAATGGTAGGTGCATCTATGTTTGTAACCGACAAGGATTACTTCAACAACATCGGTGTTACCATGCCAACAGTAGGCGCAGAGAACAAGACATACGGAAACTCTGACAAGTGGCTGGAGAATGCTAACTATCTGCGTTGTGAGAATATCAGCATCGCTTACACATTCCCACGCAGCGTAACCAAGTTGGCAGACATCCGTCTCTCACTCTCAGCTCAGAACCTCTTCACCATTACCGGCTATAAGGGTATTGACCCTGCAGGTGCTTCATTCAGCGACAATGGTGTAGACCGTGACAATGGTTTGGATATGGGTGCTTACCCTAACCCTCGCACCATCACTATGGGTGTTCGTATTAACTTCTAATTCCAACAATCTAAAAACTGTAATAATTATGAAAACTAGAAAATTATTATATATGGGTTGTCTCATGGCAGCATCCTTGTTTACATTCTCTTCTTGTGGAGACTTCCTGGATGAGGATCCTAAGGGACAGTTGACCCCAGACAACTTCTTCAATAGCGAAGATGACCTGACAGCAAGTGTTAACGCACTGTATGACAGAATCAACCAGACACAGAGCTGGACCAACCCTATGTACCCACAGTGGCAGGGTGATGATATCACAGCTAACCCTGGTTCTAATAAGCAGGCTTGTGCTGCCCTCGATGCTTTCGCATCTGATGGTGCCAACAAGGGTGTAACAGACGCATGGAACCAGCACTATTCTGTAATCAAGGCTGCTAACTTGATTACTGAGAGTGCAGGCAAGGCTCCTGTTGCTCAGGATAAGATCAATGTAGCTTTGGGTAATGCTCACTTCTGGCGTGCATACGCTTACTACTATCTGGTACGTGTATTCGGTCCTGTGCCATTGATTACCGGTACCGACGTTTCACAGTTGGAGGTTGCTCCATCAAGTGTAGCAGACGTATATGACCTGATTGTTTCAGACTTGAAGGCAGCAGTCAACGAGCTTCCTACCAAGTATGAGAAGGAGCCTAGCCGTTTGTTCGGTGTTGACGTTTGGACAACCAAGCAGGCAGCACAGGCTACCCTGTCAGCAGTTTACATGTCTATGGCTGGTTACCCTCTCAATAAGGGTACAGAGTACTACAAGCTCGCTGCAGAGCAGGCTAAGTCTGTCATCGACAACAACGGTTCTTACGGTTTCATCCTGAACCCAGAGTGGAAGGATGTTTACTCTATGGGCAACAACTACAACATGGAGACCGTACTTGGTATCAACAACGACGCTCGTGGTTGGTGGGATCATGACTCAGAGCTTTCTTCCTGCTGCCGTTTCGAAGGTCTCGGCGATGGTGGCTGGGGTGATGCCTGGGGTGAAATCGCATTCTGGAAGAGATTCCCAGAGGGAGCTCGCAAGAATGCTATCTACGCTCCTAAGGTTACATTCCAGGATGGAAATACCATTACTAAAGCCGTAGATTGGTGGGCACTGAAAGAAGATGGAAAGACTCCAGAGGTTGAAGCTTATCACCCTATGTTCTGTATCTTCACCGTTAACTCTGACGAGAATGGTAATATGCTCCGCCAGGCATACGATTACCTGGCTCCAAACTGGGGTGGTATGGTTAACGACCGTCGTCACAACCTCATCCGCTACTCTGAGATTCTTCTCTGGTATGCTGAGAGCGCAGCTCGCTCAGGTGGTGACTTGAACAAGGCTAAGGACTGCCTCCGTCAGGTTCGCAGCCGTGCCGTAAACGATGTTGAGAACGTTACTTTGAGCAATGGTACTACCGTGAAGATTGCTGACATGAATGCAGAGCAGCTGGCTGAAGCTTGCTACATCGAGCATGGATGGGAAGTTGCAGGTAACTGGGTATCAATGGTTACACGCCGTTCTGACGAGCTCCGTATGAACGAACTCAAGAAGAACTTCGACTACCGTGTTGCTAACGCTCCTCTCGTAGTTGCTGTAGAGAATGGTAAGGAGTTCAAAGCTCAGGAGCAAGTTACTGTTTCTGGTGCTTGGTCTGAGGATAGAATTTACTGTCCATATCCAACAACAGATGTTGAGAAGAACCCTAACTTGAAGAGATAACTTCATAGGTAATCATATAAAAATAAGAAACCTTCTTTATCTAAAGAAGTGAGTTCATGTAAAACATTGAGAGGGTGTGCCGAGATGGCACCCCTCTTTTTGCAATTTTGTTAATCTATATAATCTATCACATCACCATATATAAAACGCAACAAAAATCAACACTAATTTTTAACTATACAAATAAAAATTATGATTAACAACTATCGTAAGCAAAACAACCGTTCATTACTCGCATTGGCAGCTCTGCAAGTAATGCCGTTGTCAATCTTCGCACAGAATGCAGGAAATAGACCAAACATTTTGTATATTATGTGTGATGACCATGCAATGCAAGCCATCAGTGCATACGGTAGTCCAATTTCCAAATTGGCTCCAACACCAAACATCGACCGCCTAGCTGAAAGGGGAATGAAATTCAACGAGGCTTTCGTGGAGAACTCTCTATCTACACCAAGCCGTGCATGTCTGATGACTGGTCTTTACAGTCACCAGAACGGACAGCGACAACTGGCTGAGGGTATCGACTCTACCAAAACCTTCTTCTCAGAACTGTTGCAGCAGGCTGGTTATTCTACTGCTGTAGTTGGAAAGTGGCACATGTCATGCAGTCCTAAGGGATTCGACTACTATCATGTTCTGGATGACCAGGGTCAATACTATAACCCTACCTTCGCTTCTACCGGCCAGTATGGCAACTTCAAGCAGGAGATGGGCTACGCCACCGACCTCATCACCGACCATGCCATCGAGTACTTGAATGATAGAGACAAGAACAAGCCTTTCTGCCTATTGGTTCACCACAAGGCACCTCATCGCCTCTGGATGCCAAGCACCAAGTACGTAAGCAAATATGGCAAAGTGAACTTCCCATTGCCAGAGACATTCTGGGATGATTATGAAACCCGTGGTTCTGCTGCTTCTACACAGAAGATGTCTATTGATAAGTACATGGAAATGGTTCGTGACTTGAAGGTTCCAGAGATGTACGATCCTTCTACACCAGAAGGCAGGGATTCTTACGGTGGATTGATGGGCGAAATGAACCGAATGACTCCACAGCAGCGTGCTATCATCGATGCTTATTATATGCCTCGCAACCGTGAATTCCTGAGCAAGAACCTGACAGGCAAGGAGTTGATCGAGTGGAAATACCAAAACTATATCCGCGACTACATGGCTGTTATCGCTTCTGTAGATGAGAGCGTTGGCAGACTTCTGGAATATCTCGATAAGAACAATCTTACAGATAATACTATTATTGTCTACACCTCTGACCAGGGATTCTATATGGGTGAGCACGGATGGTTTGACAAACGATTCATGTATGAGGAGTCATTCCACACTCCACTCATCATCAGCTATCCTAAGCACATCCAGCCAAAGAGCGAGTGTAACCAGATGGTTCAGAACATCGACTTCGCCCCTACCTTCCTCGACCTGGCTGGTTTGCAGAAACCTAAGTACATGCCTGGAACATCACTCCAGCCGCTGTTTGCCGGTCAGCCTGTGAAGAAGTGGCGCAAGAGCCTGTACTATCACTACTACGACTACCCAACCTATCACCTGGTACGCAAGCACGACGGTGTGCGCACCGAGCGCTACAAGCTGATTCATTTCTACGGCAAGGGTGGCGAGAGAGCCGTGGTAGAGAACAAGTACCAGGCACAGCCAGGTACAAGAGAGAACAACTGCTTCAATGCACTCAAGTCTATCAATTACTTCACCGATGATGCCGACATCGACTACTGGGAGCTATATGATATCAAGAATGACCCTAATGAGTTGCACAACATCTACGGTCAGCCTGGTACTCAAAAGATTGAAAAGGAATTGAAGAAGCTTCTCGCTAACTACCGCAAGAACTTGAAAGTAGATGAATAAGATCTAAGATTAGATTTTTATCAGATTAGATTTCATCAGATTCAATCATCAATATATGAATAGAACTAGCAAAACAATATGGCTCACAGGGGTAGGCATGATTTGCCTGCCTACCCTTGTGTGGGCTAAGCAGAACGTGCAGCAGCCCAACATCCTCTTCATCCTCTGCGATGATATGGGATATGGTGATTTAGCTTGCTACGGGCAGCCATACATCCATACGCCCAACATCGACCAGATGGCAAGAGAGGGAATGCGATTCACCCAGGCATACGCCGGTTCGCCGGTTTCAGCCCCTTCACGTGCTACCATCATGACCGGTCAGCATTCCGGCCACACCCACGTAAGAGGTAACAAAGAGTATTGGAGAAACGTGCCGATGATAAAGTATGGAGTAAACGAGGACTTTTCTGTGGTGGGTCAGGAACCTTACGACCCACGGCATAAGATTCTTCCGGAAATGCTCAAGGACAAGGGCTACCGCACCGGTGTCTTCGGAAAATGGGCAGGCGGATACGAAGGTTCTGCATCTACTCCCGACAAGCGTGGCGTAGATGAATTCTACGGCTACATCTGTCAGTTCCAGGCACATCTTTATTATCCCAACTTCCTGAACCGTTACAGCAAGTCGCAGGGAGATACGGCTGTGGTAAGAGAAATCATGGAGCAGAATATCCAGTACCCGATGTTCGGCAAGGACTATTTCAAGCGCAAGCAGTATTCTGCCCGCATCATCCACGACAAGGCTTTGGAGTGGCTTGACAAGCAAGACTGCGAGCATCCTTTCGTGGGATTCCTCACCTATACCCTGCCTCATGCCGAACTGGCTCAGCCAGAGGATTCTATCCTGGAGAATTATCAGAAGAAATTCTTCGAGGACAAGACCTGGGGCGGATGGGAAGATTCCCGATACAACGCCGCAGTTCATACCCACGCCCAGTTTGCCGGAATGATTACCCGTCTCGACCAGTATGTAGGCGAAGTATTCGCCAAACTGAAGGAGAAGGGCCTCGACAAGAACACCGTGGTAATCTTTACCTCGGATAACGGTCCTCACGAGGAGGGCGGCGCCGATCCGAAGTTCTTCGGTCGCGACGGCAAGTTGAAGGGCTTGAAGCGCCAGTGCTACGAGGGCGGCATCCGCATCCCATTCATCGCCTGGTGGCCAGAACACATCAAGGCAGGCAGCGTAAACGACACCCAGTTTGCCTTCTACGACCTGATGCCAACCTTCTGCGACCTTGCCGGAATCAAGAACTTCGCCAAGCGCTACACCAACAAGGAGTTGGCTGGCGACGGCTTCGACGGTATTTCCATCGCTCCTACCCTTCTGGGCAAGGATGCCGAGCAGAAGCACCACGAATACCTCTATTGGGAATTTCATGAGACCGACCAGATTGGCGTGAGAAAGGGCGACTGGAAGATGGTAGTAGTGAAAGGCAAACCTCGCCTCTACAACCTGGCTTCGGATATTCACGAAGACCACGATGTGGCGGCAGAACATCCTGAAATCGTAAAAGATCTGCTGGCTGCCATCCAGAAGGAGCACAGAGACAGCAAGGACTTCAAGATAACGCTGCCAGAGTTTTAAAAAGAAAAAATATGATGAACGACAACATAGCAACCCCATTTGCCAAGCCACTGTATGTGATGCTGAAGCCGGCAGGCGCCCATTGCAACCTAGCTTGCAAATACTGTTATTACCTGGAAAAGAACAATCTTTACCAGAACTCCCACCGCCATCTGATGAGCGATGAGATGCTGGAGCAATTCACCCGAGAGTACATCGAGGCACAAACCATGCCCCAGGTGCTTTTCACCTGGCACGGAGGCGAGCCGCTGATGCGCTCCATCGACTTCTATAAGAAAGCGCTGGCGCTTCAGAAGAAGTACGCCCACGGCAAACAGATAGATAACGTCATCCAGACCAACGGCACACTCCTCACCGACGAATGGTGCGAGTTCTTTGCACAGAACCATTGGCTGGTAGGCATTTCCATCGACGGCCCCCAGGAGTATCACGACCACTATCGCGTAACTCCTGCCGGAAAGCCTTCCTGGGAAAAGGTGATGCAGGGCATCAGCTTGCTGAAGAAACATCGGGTGGAATGGAATGCTATGGCGGTGGTCAATGCCTACAACACAGAACATCCGCTGGAGTTCTATCATTTCTTCAGAGACAACGGTTGCCAGTACTTACAGTTTACCCCTATCGTGGAACGACTGACGGAACATGAAGACGGTCGCACCTTGGCGAGTCTTGCAGACGACAGAGAGATTCCGCTTGCGGATGCTTCCGTTACCCCGGAACAGTGGGGCAACTTCCTCTGCACCATCTTCGACGACTGGGTGCGCCACGATGTGGGTAAGACCTTTGTGGAAATCTTCGACTGCACACTTGCCAACTGGATGGGTGTGCTGCCAGGCATCTGCGCCTACTCCAAGGAGTGCGGTCATGCAGGCGTGATGGAACACAATGGCGATGTATATTCCTGCGATCACTTTGTCTTTCCGGAATACAAGCTGGGTAACATCAAGGACCAGTCGCTCATCGACATGCTTTATGGCGAAAAGCAGCAGGCTTTCAGCCGGTTGAAGCATACTTCGCTGCCCCGCCAGTGCAAGGAGTGCGCCATGGCATTCGCCTGCCATGGCGAATGCCCCAAGAACCGGTTTGAGAAGGATAAGTATGGAGAGCCGGGCCTGAACTATCTCTGCCAGGGATACTATCAGTACTATTCGCATGTAGCTCCTTATATGGATTTTATGAAGAGAGAACTATTGGCAGAACGTCCTCCATCGAATATCATGAAAGTACTGAACTGCAACTCACAAATATAATACTGGTTACCTTTAATAGTATAAACTAATATTAGAATAAACGTTTATTCGGATAAACTATTATTATGAATAAAACTTATATAACAATTGCCTTAATGTCGCCACTGGTTTGTACCTCAACGATGGGCGCAAAGAAAGTAAAAGTAAACAAAGAGCGTCCGAACGTTATCATCATCTTAGCTGATGACTTAGGATATGGAGACTTAGGATGCTATAGTGCCAAAAACGTTCAGACACCAAATGTAGATAAATTAGCTAAGCAAGGTATTCGATTTACTGATGCCCATGCTATCGCCTCTACAAGTACCCCATCACGCTATTCGCTCTTAACTGGTGAATATGCCTGGCGCAGACCTGGTACTGATGTTGCTCCTGGTGATGCAGGTATGATCATCAAACCTACCCAGTTTACAATGGCAGATATGTTCAAAAGTGTTGGCTATACTACCTGCGCCATCGGTAAATGGCACCTGGGATTGGGTGCAGAAACAGGTAAACAAGACTGGAATGCTCCACTACCAGCAGCTTTGGCTGACATAGGTTTCGATTATCACTACATCATGGCTGCTACAGCTGACCGTGTACCTTGTGTATATATTGAAAATGGTAAGGTTGCCAACTACGATCCTTCTGCTCCTATTGAAGTAAGCTATTTCAAAAACTTCCAAGGAGAACCAACGGGAAAAGACAATCCGGAATTATGCTATAACATGAAGTCTAGTCATGGTCATAACATGTCAATTGTGAATGGTATCGGAAGAATTGGTTATATGAAGGGTGGCGGCAAGGCATTGTGGAAAGATGAAAATATCGCAGATTCCATCACCACACATGCCATTGACTTCATCAAAAAGAACAGCGATCATCCATTCTTCCTCTATTTTGCAACAAACGATGTACACGTTCCTCGTTTCCCACATGAACGTTTCCGGGGAAAAAGTAGCATGGGAGTTCGCGGCGATGCTATCGTGCAGTTCGACTGGTCTGTAGGTAAGATTATGGAGACTTTGGATAAACTTAGAATTGCAGATAACACTATCGTTTTGTTGACCAGTGATAATGGTCCTGTTGTAGATGATGGTTATCAGGATCAGGCAGAAGAGCTTTTGAATGGTCATAAGCCTGCAGGTCCTTGGCGTGGTAACAAGTACAGCGCTTTCGAAGGCGGTACAGCTATTCCTGTTATCGTTCGTTGGCCAATGTCGGTAAAACCTAATCAGACCTCAGATATTCTCATGTCACAGATTGACTTCATGGCATCCTTTGGTAATCTAATTGGTGCAACCTTCCCTAAAGGCAGTGCACCCGACAGCAAAAACCATCTTGGAAATCTGCTCGGCAACGACAATACCCATCGTCCATGGGTTGCAGAAATGTCAAACAATCATGTAATTTCAATTCGTACGAAAGAATGGAAATACATAGAGCCAAATGATGGCTCTAAGATGATAAAATGGGGTCCAAAGATTGAGACCGGCAATAATCCTAATCCTCAGCTCTATCGAATCTCAGACAATCTCTACGAACAGGACAACGTAGCAGAAGCAAATCCTAAAGTTGTTTTCGAAATGCAAAATATCTTGAGAAGAGTAAAATAACAAGAGTACCAATTATATTAAGTTAATGAAATATTTTAAGATAACAACATCTCAAAATGAATGAAAGAAAAACCCAGAGCAGCATTGTTCTGGGTTTTTCATTATATATAATTCCCTCACATAATACAAAAAGTCAAAGTTCACTAGCAAAATCTGTGCAAAAGAGATAATACGGTAGAAAACTATAAGCCAGCAAAAAATCTGCGTACATCTGTGGGAAAAAGAAAAGCCGCATGAAAACAAATAATCTGCGTGAGAAAACAGAAAAGCCTCAGAAATCTTTCGAAATCTGAGGCTCTTGATAAAAGAAGGCGGCTACCTACTCTCCCGCATTGCATT
>CAKPWR010000071.1 GCA_934196725.1 uncultured Prevotella sp. | reverse complement strand
CCTAACTTCCACTTCCATCTTTCATTGGACCGCAAGGACCCAGTGGCAGATGCTCAGGGCGTGAAGTACTACGAGGGTTTTGCTGTTAACTGCATCCGTGATACCTACTTGAAGGATCACGAGGCACCAGAGGATTGTGAGTACTATCTCTGCGGACCTCCAATGCTGATCAAGACCGTTACAGATTATCTGGATTCTCTCGGAGTTGATCCTGAGAGCATCATGTACGATAACTTCGGATAATCAGAAAGCTACAGGTATAAAATATAAGGCTGCAATGTGATGAACATTGCAGCCTTTATTGGTTTATATGATTTTATATTTTCCTTCATTTTTGGACATGAAAAAAGCGATGACCTTCACAGGCTACCGCTCCAAATCTTCAATAGGTATTAGTCTTTCTTAAGGTAAAAAGATTGTTTTCAGGATAACTGCTGCAAAGTTATGCATTTTTTTTAATATTACCAAACTTTTCAAGCATTATTTTAAAATGATAAATAATGTGCGGGAGCACAATGAAGGTGATTAAAGTTCTTTAACTAAAAAGTGGTGAATAGATAAAAAAGGGGCCGAGACATCACGCCCCAGCCCGATCGTAGCACTAGTACTCTCTTTTATACCATCTCGCTAGATGCAAAGAGAATACTATAAAATAACTTTTTTTATTTCTGTCTCCTATAAAATATTTTTTTATTTCTGTTTCTTAATCTTTTCTACGTAAGCATCGATTACTGCTACGGCAGTAATGTTCACGATGTCCTGAACGCTGCTCTCAGAATCGGTGAAGTGGATAGGCTTGTTAAGACCCATCTGGATAGGACCGATGATTTCAGCCTCAGGATTCAATGCCTGGAGGAGCTTGTAAGCACCGTTGGCACTGCTCAGGTTAGGGAATACCAATGTGTTGACATCCTTGCCCTTGAGACGAGAGAATGGATACTTCTCATCGCGAAGATCCTTGTTGAGAGCGTAGTTCACCTGCATCTCACCGTCGATGGCAAGTTCAGGGAATTCCTTCTGCATCTCAGCTACAGCCTTCTTTACCTTGACAGGAGAACCTACGTTGTCGGTACCGAAGTTAGAGTAGCTCAACATAGCCATGACTGGCTCCTCATTGAAGAACTTCACTGTGCCGGCAGACAACTTGGCGATGTCGGTCAGGATGTCCTCGTCAGGGTGACGGTTGATCAATGTATCTGCAATATAGAATACGCCCTTCTGGGTGTTGAGGATGTGCATGGTACCGAATGTCTTGTATTCGTCGCGGATACCGATAACGTCCTTAGCCACCTTGATGGTATTGCTGTACTTGGTATAGAGACCAGTGATGAAAGCATCAGCATCCCCCTGCTCAACCATAGACATACCGAAGTAGTTGCGCTCATACATCTTATCGTAAGCCTCCTCGAAGCTGTAGCCCTCACGAGCACGCTTCTCTGCCAGATGCTTGGCGAACTTGGCACGGCGACCCTGTTCGTTGTCTGCACGCATATCTACGATTTCGATGTCAGAGAGATCGAGCTTCAAGCGGTTAGCCACACGGTTCAGACGGTCTGGGTTACCCAGCAGGATAGGCTGGCAGATACCCTCGCTCTTAGCCTGAACGGCAGCCTTCAGCATGGTAGGGTTACCACCCTCTGCGAATACAACGCGCTGTGGGTGAAGACGAGCTGTATCGTGGAGCTTGCGTGTAAGCTTGGTCTCCTGACCGAGCAACTGGCGCAACTGCTGCTTGTACTGCTCCCAGTCAGTGATAGGAGTACGTGCAACGCCACTGTCCATAGCTGCCTTGGCTACTGCTGCAGAAACCTCAGTGATCAAACGTGGGTCAACAGGCTTTGGAATGAAGTATTTAGGACCGAATGTAAGGTCGTTGACGTGGTAAACATCATTCACTACATCAGGAACAGGCTGCTTAGCCAGATCAGCGATAGCATGAACGGCAGCCATCTTCATCTCTTCGTTGATGGCACGTGCGTGAACGTCGAGCGCACCTCGGAAGATGTATGGGAAACCAATTACATTATTAATCTGGTTAGGATAGTCTGAACGGCCGGTAGACATCAGTACGTCTGGGCGGCTAGCCATAGCATCCTCGTAGCTGATTTCAGGAACAGGGTTAGCCAAGGCGAATACCACAGGACTGTCAGCCATTGAGCGAACCATATCCTGGCTCAGTACATTACCCTTGCTCAATCCAACGAATACGTCAGCACCCTTTACAGCCTCTTCCAGTGTATGGATGTCGCGGCGGTCGGTAGCGAACATCTTCTTCTGCTCAGTCAGGTTCTCGCGGTCGCTTGTGATAACGCCCTTAGAGTCGAGCATCACGATGTTCTTGATCTGTGCACCGAGAGCAACATAGAGTTTTGTACAGCTGATAGCAGCAGCACCCGCACCGTTTACGACAATTTTTACGTCTTTGATGTCCTTGCCAGCCACTTCGAGGGCATTCTTCAAACCGGCAGCAGAGATGATGGCAGTACCGTGCTGGTCATCGTGCATGACAGGGATGTCAAGGTTCTTCTTCAGGCGCTCTTCAATATAGAAGCACTGAGGTGCCTTGATGTCCTCCAGGTTGATACCACCGAATGTAGGAGCAATACGCTCAACGGTTTCGCAGAATTTCTCAGGGTCTTTCTCTGCCAATTCTATATCGAAAACGTCGATGCCGCCATAAATCTTGAAAAGCAATCCCTTGCCTTCCATAACTGGCTTTCCGCTCATGGCGCCAATGTCGCCAAGACCGAGCACGGCAGTTCCGTTACTAATTACTGCTACCAAGTTACCCTTGTCAGTATACTTGTATGCGTCATCTGGGTTTTGCTGAATCTCGAGGCAAGGGAATGCTACGCCTGGAGAGTAAGCAAGGCTCAGGTCTGTCTGTGTGTGGTAAGGTTTTGTTGGCTTTACCTCAATCTTACCAGGACGGCCTGTCTCATGATAGAGGAGAGCCGCCTCTTTTGTGATTTTTACCATAATAATATATTGGTTTGAAGTTTTGTTTTCTTACAGATTCGTGCTTTTAAGCAGCGATTTCTAAAAGTTTGTGCAAAGGTAATAAAAAACTTAGTAAAAACGAATGGTTTTTTATTTTTTTTTGTATCTTTGCACAAAAATAAGTCTACAAAGCATATAAATTGACATATAGATATGGCAGAATTTAATCAATACAGACAAGAGCTAAGAAATAAAATCATAGACTATGCCATGGCTGAGTTTTACAAACGAGGCGTAAAAGCGGTTAAGATGGATGAAATCTCTCGTGGACTTCATGTATCTAAGCGCACTGTTTATGAAATTTTCGGTGACAAGGAGGAGCTTCTTCTTGCCGGCATGAAGGTGCAGCTGGAGAAAGACCGTAGGGAGCTGGATGAGTATGCAGAAAAACAGGCCCGCAACGTGATTGATATCATCAGTTATGTGTATAAGCTTCAGATGCGTCGCAATGAGCAGGTGGGTGTGGTTTTTTACGAAGAGATTCATAAGATTCCCCGTGTGATGGAATTCATGCGCGAGCATCATTCCAAGGAGCGCGAGGAGAGAGGCAAATTCTTTACTGCTGGTGTGAAGGAGGGATTGTTCCGTCCTGAACTTAATTATGAGGTCTTGTCGGAAGTGGGACATGTTACCATGGAGGAGATCATGCACCGTCAGCTTTATCGCAAGTATTCGATGCAGGAACTCTTCGATAATTATGTGCTCACGATGATCCGTGGCTTCTGCACCGAGCGGGGACTCATCGAACTGGATAGGGCATTGGCCAATCTGTAAGGCTTCTGTCCTTCCGGTTGTTTGCAGCTTTTCTGCCTTTTGTAAGTCTGGATGCTGCTTATAAAACTCAATTACTGCTTATAAATCCAGTATAATATCTTATTGATGATTCGGGTGTAGAATCTGAACCATCTGTAGCTAGTTACGGGTTTGCCGCCGAAGTTGAGGAGAAATTCCCGGTACAGATTCTGCTTCCAGGGCAAACCTGCATCCATGAAGCGGAAATGGGCATAGCCGTGATCATGGGCATACTTCAGGGCATACCAGATGGTCATGGCTTCGGGATGCAGATGGATACGGCTCTTGCGCTTGCCCACAGCATAAAGAAGGTAGGCGTTGCCCTGGAAGAAGACGCAGGCGCAGCCTCCTATTACTTTCCCCTTGTATGTAGTAACGAAAATCTTGCTGTCCGGTCTTCCGGCAAAGTACATGAAAAACTCCTGGGCTGGGACAAATCTTCTCAGCTTGAACCGATAGAAATTCTTGAGCATCCGGTAGAAGAGAGCGATGTCCTGAGCCGATGTGGCTTCGTGGCTTTCCACTCCCTTTGCCGTCATGCGCTCTACAGTGTTTGCCATCTTGGCAGAGAGTCTGCTTTCCGGTGCCTTGCTGTGGAGCGAATGGTGTATTTCCTGCCAGGCGATGGGAAAGTAGCCTAGTCTGCGGAAGTAGCGATAGCCGAACATCTTCTTCTTCATGTCCGAAAATTCGATGTAGAAGCAGAGGCGGTGGCGAAGCTGTAGGGTGATAGCCTTCAGCAGCAGTGGAAAGATTGTTTCTGTCTCCTTCTCATCCGCATAGCATCCTTCCCCATGCGCATGCGCGTGTGTATATAAATAAGGTGGAAAGAGCGAACCTCGTCTCCTGACGATGACAAGCAGCTGTCCTCTTACTTTGCCGTCTCTGGTTGCTACGGCCATGTAAGGGGTATCTTTGGGCGTCTGTTCCTCTATCAGGAACAGCTCCTTGCTGTGAAAGAAGTTGCCTTCCAGGAGTTCGGGCAATTCTTTGCTTTCTGTATATATCCTGATGCTGAAATCGTTCATATCTTTCTCTTTCTTCTGTTTTTTGCAAAAATAATAAATTAATCATAAAAATGCAAGTCTTTTATCAAAAGTATGACTTATTTTTAGTATTTTTGCACATTATGAAGATAATTATGATAGGTGCTGGCAATTTAGCCACCAGTTTGGCTGTGGCTTTAACCGATGCCAGTCACGATATTTTACAGGTTTATAGTAGGACTATGCAGTCGGCTCAGACTTTGGCAACGATTGCAGGAGGGGCTGCTGTCACCGATATTTCTCAGGTGAGAGCTGATGCCGATGTCTATATACTTTCCGTGAAGGACGATGCGCTTCCTGTGCTTATACCTCAGCTTTGCAGGGGCAGGGAAGACAAGCTGTTCCTTCATACTGCAGGTTCTGTTTCCATTGATGTCTTTCAGGGCATGGCGCGTCATTACGGTGTGTTTTATCCTATGCAGACGTTCTCCAGACAGAAGCGTGTTTCTTTCGAAGAGATTCCTTGTTTTATAGAGGGCTCGGGCGAAGAGGAGACTGCTGCCATCGAGGCGATGGCTTCTCAGTTGAGCCATCGGGTTTACCGTTTGTCGAGTGAGGCTCGCAAGTATCTGCATCTCTCTGCCGTCTTTGCCTGCAATTTCGTGAATCATTGTTATGCCATCAGTGCCGAGCTTCTTGCCAAGCATGACATTCCGTTCGACGTGATGCTTCCGCTGATTGACGAGACGGCAGCCAAGGTGCATCAGATGGCACCGAAGGATGCGCAGACCGGTCCGGCGGTAAGATATGATGAGAATATTATCAGGGCGCAGAGCCAGCTTCTCAGGAACAATCCGCTGGTGAAGGATATCTACGACAGAATGAGCATGAATATACACCGTTTAAGTGAAGAAGTATGATAAATTACGATTTAGATAAGATAAAGGCAGTTATTTTTGATGTGGATGGCGTGTTGTCCAGACAGACCATTACGCTAGCCAGTTCGGGTGAACCTCTTCGCACGATTAACATCAAGGACGGCTATGCCATTCAGTTGGCTCAGAAAATGGGATTGCGTATAGCCATTCTCACGGGTGGTACAACCGAGGCGATACGTAAGCGTTATGAAGGACTGGGCGTAGAGGATATTTTCATGGGATGTGCCGTGAAGATTCATACCTATGATGAGTTCCTGGCGAAGTATCAGCTTTCGGATGAGGAGATTATCTATGTAGGAGATGATATTCCGGATTATGAGGTCATGCGCCGTTGCGGATGTCCATGTTGTCCTGCTGATGCCTGTTCGGATATCAAGTCAATTTCCCGCTACGTCTCTTCAGCCAATGGTGGCGAAGGAGTGGGCAGGGACATTGTAGAGCAGGTGCTTCGCGCCAAGGGCCATTGGCTTTCCAATGCCAAGGCGTTTGGATGGTAATTTAAGTGAAGAGTGAAGAACGAAGAGTGAAGAATTCAACAGCTTTACTAATCATAAAGTTCCAAGTTCAAAGTTCCAAGTTTAAAGTTCAAAGTAAAATGAATTATAAGATCATTTTGGCGAGTAATTCGCCACGCCGCAAGGAACTGCTGGCCGGATTGGATATTCCTTTCGAGGTAAAGGTTATCAAGGGCATTGACGAGAGCTATCCCGAATCTCTTGATGCTTATGAGGTGGCAGAATATATTTCCAGCAAGAAGGCAGAGGCTTATCGGAGCCTTCTGGATGAAGAACCTTCTGAAAAAGCTTCAGAAGAACAAGCCGTGAAACCTTCAGGAAAAGCTTCAGAAGAACAAGGTGAGGATGCAGCCCAGACGCTGATTCTTACTGCTGATACCGTTGTGATTGCCCCAACCGCTGATGAGCAGAACGATCAGGAGGGAAAGGGCGTAATTCTCGGTAAGCCGAAGGATGAAGAGGATGCCGTTCGCATGCTTAGGATGCTGAGCGGCAAGACCCACCATGTGGTAACGGGCGTATGCCTGACCACCCGCAGCCAGCAGCGCCATTTCTCGGTTACTACCGAGGTAACGTTCAAGCAGCTCAGTGATGCAGAAATCAGTTATTACATCTCGCATTACAAGCCGTTCGACAAGGCTGGAGCCTACGGTATCCAGGAATGGATTGGCTATATTGGATGCACCGGATTGAAGGGCAGCTATTTCAATGTCATGGGCCTTCCCGTACAGCGCATCTATGAAGAAATCGCCAGAATGTAATACGTATGATTGTAAGCGGATTTGTCGCTGGAATCGCCGGAATGAAAGCTGAAAAGGCGCAAAAGTGAAAGAATGAGCGGCAATTTAGATTTTTTAAATTTAGATTTTTCCTCATATCATAAATTATGACTATCTTTGTGCGTTTTATGTAACTAACGAAGAAATATGAGTGAAAAAATGAAAGCCCAGGCAAGAGAAATCCTGGACCAGTATCTGGAGTCGAACCAGCATCGTAAGACCCCGGAAAGATATGCCATCCTTGATGCTGTCTTCAGCATGAGAGGACATTTTACATTAGAGGATCTGGGAGCTGCTTTGGAAAAGAAGAATTTCAGAGTCAGCAGAGCCACGCTCTATAATACCATCCATCTCTTCCTGGAGTTGAGATTGGTGGTGAGACACAGTCTGGTGGATGGAACCAAGTACGAGGCTAGTTCCAGCAACGAAAACCACGTGCATCAGGTATGCACCGTATGCGGAAGAGTTACCGAGGTGCAGGCACCCCTGGTGACGGCAGCCATCAACAAGACCAGACTGCAGCGATTCCGTAAGGACGCCTTCGTGCTCTATATATATGGTGTATGCAGCATTTGCCAGGCTAAGATTACGCGACTCCGCAATAACAAGAACGAAAAGTCTAAATAATTTTATATTATAATAAAATGAACACAGGTAAAGTAGATGTCCTACTGGGTTTGCAGTGGGGCGATGAAGGAAAAGGTAAGGTGGTTGACGTGTTGACCCCTAAGTATGATGTCATTGCTCGTTTCCAGGGTGGTCCTAACGCAGGTCATACCCTCGAGTTCGAAGGCGAGAAGTATGTGCTCCGCTCTATCCCTTCTGGTATCTTCCAGGGTGGTAAGGTGAACATCATTGGTAATGGCGTAGTCTTGGCTCCAGACCTCTTCATGGGCGAGGCTAAGGATTTGGAGAAGAGCGGTCACGACCTCAAGAGCCGTCTCCTCATCTCCAAGAAGGCTCATCTCATCATGCCTACTCATCGTGTGCTCGATGCTGCTATCGAGGCTTCTAAGGGTAAGAACAAGGTAGGTACTACCGGTAAGGGTATCGGTCCTACTTATACAGATAAGGTAAGCCGTACCGGTCTCCGCGTAGGTGATATCCTCGAAAATTTCGAGGAGAAGTATGCTGCTCATAAGGCTGCTCATCTCAAGACCATCGCAAGCCTCGGTTATACCGACTTCGATATCACAGAGGTTGAGAAGACCTGGATGGAGGGCATCGAATACTTGAAGCAGTTCAAGCTCATCGATAGCGAGGTGGAAATCAACAAGGTGCTCCGTTCCGGCAAGGACATCCTCTGCGAGGGTGCTCAGGGTACCATGCTCGATGTTGACTTCGGTTCTTATCCTTTCGTAACCTCTTCTAATACCATCTGTGCAGGTGCCTGCATCGGTCTGGGTATCGGTCCTAACCGCATTGGCAATGTCTATGGTATCATGAAGGCTTACTGTACCCGTGTTGGTGCAGGTCCATTCCCTACAGAGCTCTTCGACGAGACGGGTGCCAAGATCCGTGACCTCGGTCATGAGTATGGTGCTGTTACCGGTCGTGAGCGTCGTTGCGGCTGGTGCGACCTCGTACAGCTCAAGTATTCTGTGATGGTGAACGGTGTTACCGAGCTCATCATGATGAAGAGCGATGTGCTTGATAACTTCGATACCATCAAGGTCTGCGTGGCATATAAGTTGAAGGACGGTTCTCTTACTGTAGATTTCCCATACGAAATCGACGATGTAGAGCCTGTATACAGAGAGTTCAAGGGTTGGAAGACAGATATGACCCAGTTCACTTCAGAGGATCAGTTCCCTCAGGAGTTCAAGGATTACGTGGCATTCATCGAGGAATATCTCGAGACCCGAATCGGCATCATCTCTATCGGTCCAGACCGTGCTCAGACTATCGTACGTAAATAATTTTGTAGTGATTAATGTTTAGTGATTAATGGTTTACCTTGAGGGGTTAACATTGCGCTGAACATTAATCACTAAACATTAAACAATAAACATTAATAAATGGCTCAGAAACCAAGTATACCAAAGGGCACGAGAGATTTTGGTCCTGTAGAGATGGCGAAGCGCAATTACATCTTCAATACCATCAAGGACGTATATGCCCTTTACGGATTCCAGCAGATAGAGACTCCTGCCATGGAGACCCTTCAGACATTGATGGGAAAATATGGCGAGGAGGGCGACAAGCTGCTCTTTAAGATTTTGAATTCAGGAGACTATATGAATAAGGTGAGCGATGAGGACATTCATTCGCTCGGATCGCTCAAGTTGGCTGCCAAGCTCTGCGAAAAGGGACTTCGCTACGACTTGACCGTACCTTTTGCCCGTTACGTAGTCCAGCATCGTGAAGAACTCCAGATGCCTTTCAAGCGCTATCAGATTCAGCCGGTATGGCGTGCTGACCGCCCTCAGAAGGGTCGTTACCGTGAGTTCTATCAGTGTGATGCCGATGTGGTTGGCTCTGATTCTCTTCTCAACGAGGTAGAGCTGATGCAGATTGTGGATACTGTCTTCACCAAGTTTGGCGTGCGCGTCTGCATCAAGATCAACAACCGCAAGATTCTTACAGGTATCGCTGAGGTTATCGGCGAGGCTGAGAAGATTGTAGACATCACCGTGGCTATCGACAAGCTCGACAAGATTGGTCTCGACAATGTAAACGAGGAACTTCGTCAGGATGGCATCTCTGAAGAAGCTATTGAGAAGTTGCAGCCAATCATCTCTCTGTCAGGTACAAACGATGAGAAGCTTGAAGTAATTTCTAAGGTTCTCGAAGGCTCAGAGGTGGGCTTGAAGGGAGTAGAGGAAACCAAGTTTATCCTCGATACCTTGAAGGCTGTAGGTCTGAAGAACGAGATAGAGCTCGACCTTACCCTGGCTCGTGGCTTGAATTATTATACCGGAGCCATCTTCGAGGTGAAGGCGCTCGATACTCCAATGGGCAGTATCACTGGTGGTGGTCGTTACGATAACCTTACCGGCATCTTCGGTCTTCCTGGCTTGAGTGGTGTAGGTATCAGTTTCGGTGCCGATCGCATCTACGATGTACTGAATGCGCTCGATCTCTATCCTAAGGAGGCTGTGAATACCACCCAGGTGCTCTTCATCAATTTTGGTGAGAAGGAGACTGCCTACTGTCTGCCTATGGTCAGTGCAGCCCGTGCAGCCGGTATCCGTACCGAGATTTTCCCTGACAAGGCGAAGATGAAGAAGCAGATGAGCTATGCCAATGCCAAGAACATTCCGTTTGTGGTGCTTGCAGGCGAGAACGAGATGGCTCAGGGCAAGGTTACATTGAAGAATATGGAAAGCGGTGAACAGACCTTGGTTTCTACCGAGGAGCTGATTGCTGCTGTAAAGAAATGATATTAGGTTTAAGGTTGTTAGTTTCTCGTCCTCTCATGCTGGTGTATGTGAATATACCGTATGGCAGGGCGGGATTTTTTTTAAAATTCCGTATAGACAAATTCTTAATCTACAAAAATAATGAAGAAAATAAAGGCAATTTTATGCGTCTTCCTGTTGGCTTTGTTGATGACATCCAGCACGAAGACTACCACCATCTTTGTGATTGGTGATTCTACTGCAGCCGAGAAGGGCAATTACAAGAAGAGTCCTGAGCGTGGCTGGGGTATGGTTCTGCAGGGTTGTTTCGATGATAAAATCATCGTAGACAATCATGCCGTCAACGGTCGCTCTTCCCTGAGCTTCATCAACGAGGGCCGCTGGCAGAAGGTTTTGGACAAGATCAAGCCGGGCGATTATGTCTTCATCCAGTTCGGACATAATGACGAGAAACCAAAGGCTGATCGCCATACCGATCCGGGTTCAACCTTTGATGCCAATCTCGCCAAGTACGTGAACGAGACCCGTGCCAAGGGCGGCATTCCAGTACTTTTCAATGCCGTAGTGCGCCGCTGCTATTATTCTGAGGATTTGAAGAATGATGATGATGAGAAACTGCGCAACAAGAAGTATGACGGCAAGGAGCTCATCAACAGCGATACTCTGATAGATACTCATGGAGCCTATGTGGTAGCGCCTCGTCATGTGGCAAAGGCATTGAACGTTCCTTTTGTTGATGCAACCAAGGTTACCCATGACATAGAGACCAGCATGGGCATCGAGGGCAGCCGCAAGCTTCACATGTGGTTCTTGCCAGGCGAGAACCCACAGGTTCCCGCTGGCAAGAAAGACAACACCCATTACAACATCTATGGAGCCCGCATCGTAGCCAACGCTTTGGCTGATGAGATAGGCAAGCAGGTTCCGGCATTGAAGAAACACGTCCGCCATTTCGACCATGTGGTATCCAAGCAGGGTAGAGGTGATTTCTTCACGCTGCAGGAGGCTGTTGATGCCATTCCGGCAGGAAAGAAGACTACCGTCCTGATATTGGGTGGCGAGTGGAAGAAGCCAGTCCGCATGGATGGCAAGAAGATCAAGTTCGTAAAGTATTTCGGCGCAACCATCAGATAATGGATTCCTGCGCCAGCCATGCTTATCACAATATTTTGATTAAAGTGGTTATCACAAGTTTTTTCTAATCACAAGTAATCTATGTATTAATAGTATAACTGTTTGATTGTTAGTAAAAC
>CAKPWR010000070.1 GCA_934196725.1 uncultured Prevotella sp. | reverse complement strand
GTACACCCTTAGGGATTCGAACCCTAGACCCACTGATTAAGAGTCAGTTGCTCTACCAACTGAGCTAAGGGTGCATCCATTTCGTAAAAGCGAGTGCAAAGGTACTACTATTTTTTGAAACCACCAAATTTTTTCTCAATTATTTTCACTTTTTATGCAAAAAAGTGGTATAAAGCACTCAAAACAGACTTTTTTTTCATCTAAAACACGATGTTTTCAGACAAATTCTTCGTATTTTCGATGTTTTGTAGTACCTTTGCACACATTAAACAATTATTGTTATGAATGGTATATATACTATATTATTATTGGTACTGAGCAATATTTTCATGACATTGGCTTGGTACGGGCATCTGAAACTGCAGCAGACAGGGGTGAGCAGCAACTGGCCTCTGATAGGAGTCATCGCCTTCAGTTGGGCCATAGCCTTCTTTGAATATTGCTGTCAGGTACCAGCCAACCGCATCGGATTCATAGACAATGGCGGTCCTTTCAATCTGGTACAGCTGAAAGTGATACAAGAATGCGTATCGCTTATCGTCTTTGCCATCATTGCCAACATCCTCTTCCAGGGACAAGGATTGCATTGGAATCACCTGGCAGCATTCATCTGCCTGATAGCGGCAGTCTACTTCGTATTTATGAAATAAACATATAATACAATTACAACATAAAAAACATAACCGACAATGGAAAAGAAATTACGTGTTGCTTCCCTCTGCGTGCAGGGAGGCTATGAACCAAAGAACGGCGAGCCGATTGAGGTGCCTATCTATCAGAGTACTACATTCAAATACGACAACTCTGAGGAGATGGCGATGCTCTTCGATTTGAAGAAAGAGGGATATTTCTATACCCGACTCCAGAACCCTACCAACGATGCTGTGGCCAAGAAGATTGCTCAGCTTGAGGGTGGCGTGGGCGCCGTGTTGACTTCCAGCGGTCAGGCTGCCAACTTCTACGCTGTGTTCAACATCTGCGAGGCAGGCGACCATATCGTTACTTCCAACGAAATCTACGGTGGAACCTTCAACCTCTTCGGTGTTACCTTGAAGAAGCTCGGCATCGAGTGCACCTTTGTAAACTCTAACGATAGCGAGGAGGAAATCCAGAAGGCATTCCGTCCAAACACCAAAGTAGTTTTTGGTGAAACCATCAGCAATCCCGGCTGTGCAGTACTCGATATCGAGAAGTTTGCACGCATCGCTCATAAGAACGGTGTACCTCTCATCGTAGACAACACCTTCGCCACTCCAATCAACTGTCGTCCATTTGAATGGGGAGCCGACATCGTTACCCACTCTACCACTAAATATATGGATGGTACAGCCTCTCAGGTAGGTGGCGTTGTAGTGGATAGCGGCAACTTCGACTGGATGGCGAATGCCGAGAAGTTCCCAGGTCTCTGCACACCGGACGAGAGCTACCATGGATTGACCTACGTAAAGGCATTCGGCAAAATGGGCTATACTACCAAGCTCGTGGCTCAGTTGATGCGCGACCTCGGTTCTATCCCTGCACCAATGAATTCGTTCATCCTTAACTTAGGTCTTCAGAGTCTCCACCTCCGTATGCGTCAACATTGTGAGAATGCACAGAAGGTAGCAGAATTCCTGCAGAACGATGAGCGTGTGGCTTGGGTTCACTATAGCGGACTGAAGGGAGATGAATATTATGATCTTGCCCAGAAGTACATGCCAAACGGCACCTGCGGTGTTATCGCATTCGGATTGAAGGGTGACCGCGAAACAGCCATCAAGTTCATGGATTCGCTCGATATGATTAATATCGTGACCCATGTGGCTGATGCCCGTACTTGCGTGCTCCATCCAGCCAGCCACACCCACCGTCAGCTTTCAGACGAGCAGTTGAAGGAGGCAGGCGTTGCCCCAGATTTAATTCGTTTGTCAGTAGGTATCGAGGATATCGAAGATATTCTGGATGATATCAAGCAGGCATTGGAGAAGATCTAATAAAGAAGGAATTAAAGAAGTTAAGGAGTTAAGAAGTTAAGGAGTTAAGGAGTTAAGGAGTTAAGGAGTTAAGGAGTTAAGACAATAGTCTTTTTGGCGTATTTTTAAGCAGCAAGACATACGTCTTAACTCCTTTAACTCCTTTAACTCCTTAACTCCTTATTATAATTTACACCAATTTATATATTTCACTAGGCGTCTTCCGCTTCAGCACTTCGAGTTCGAAGTCCTTTCCGGCTACGATGCCTTTGCTTCGCAGAATCTGCTCAACGGTCTTTCTCGCCAGTTCGGGATGATTGTTCTCCTCGCTGAGATGGCAGAGCCAGACATGGCGAAGGATGGGTGTGGCATAATCTGCCAATGCATTGGCACAGTCATCATTGCTCAGATGACCGTTAGGTCCCAGAATGCGATCCTTCAGATACTGAGGATAAGGTCCCTGCTGAAGCATCTCCACGCTATGGTTTGCCTCTATCACCAGATAGTTGGAACGACTGATAAAATCGTGCATCTCTTCGGTGATATGCCCCACATCAGTAATGAGACAGAAGGTTACGTCTCCTGACTCTACGAAATAGCCCACATTATCAGTACTGTCATGAGGCACCCCAAAAGGAGTCACCTTAAACTCCCCCACATTGAAAGGTACGCTTTTCTCGATGACATGCACATGATTGGGCGCAATTTTCTTTCGGACGCAATAATTGCGCTCGATACCTACATGAACTTTACGGGTTGTATATACTGGTAGTTTATAATCAGTACTCAAGCTGCCCACCGACTTTACATGGTCGGCGTGGTCATGAGTGATGAGGATGTGATGTACATCCTCGAAGCGTAATCCATAGTTATGGAAGTGCTTCTTCAGTGTTCTGATTCCTACTCCTACGTCTATCAATATCGAATCCGTATCAGTGTAAAGATAGTAGCTATTGCCACTACTTCCACTGCCAAAGGATATAAATCTTAGCATTTTAATTGTTATTTTACTGCAAAGTTAGCAAAAAAGATTCTTATTACAAAGTTTTTTACTATCTTTGTGCACAAAAAAAGCAAATAAATAGATATTTTAAGAAATAGAAATCATGATAAAAAAACATATAATTGCTATAGGAATGGCTGTAGTAGCCATAACAACAAGCCTTTACACCCTTACAGGATGCCAGACACACGAAGGTAGCGAAGATCAGCTGAAAAACAACCTTGATTCGTTTGCCACCTATTATTATAACTGGCAATTTCCAAAGGCCATCAAGTTCTGTACTGCCAGTTCTGAGCCATGGCTGAAGTATGCTGCCAGCAATGTACATGAGGCGGATGTGGAACTTTTAAGGAACAAGGAAGCGGATGCCACGGTAGAAATCAACGACATCGATTTCGGTGATGACGAAGTAAGTGCCATCGCTGACATCACCGTGCGCAATTTCCTGCAGATGGACAGCATTGGCAAGGAAGCCCATCTCGTAGAAGAGGCCGACTTCCTGTTGCCAATGTGTATGGAAGAAGGGGTATGGAAGGTTAGAATGGCAAGCCTACCGCAAAGTGGAAAGAAAAATCACGACTGAGCTTTGGGTGAATAATCGCCCAATGCTCATCTCCACTCTCATAGGCAGGATTGATTGCCTTCATACCCATATCCAGACGTAGGATGAAATAATCGAAATTCAATCGGAGTCCCAAACCATACGCTGCAGCTATCTGCTTATAGAACTCATTTATCTTGAACTGTCCTCCTGGCTGTTCTGCATAATTGCGGAGCGTCCAGATGTTACCGGCATCCAGGAACAGTGCTCCTTCAAACTTCCAGAAAAGAGCAGTACGATACTCTGCATTCAAATCCAGCTTCACATCTCCCGTCTGGTTGATGAAGTCGATTCTGCCATCATTTCCCTTATATTTACCAGGACCCAATTCTCTGACTCCCCATCCTCTCACCGAGTTGGCACCACCGGAGAAGTATCGCTTCTCAAAAGGCAGCACGGTGCTGTTGCCATACGGATATGCCACACCAAGACCGGCATGAAGCGCCAGGGCATTACGCTTATCCAACTGCAGGAGATGGGTATAATCGAAATCAAACTTGGCATACTGAGCGTACGCGATGTTCAGGAACGTATGCTGTCCCTGCGAATTGGTTCTGAATCCCAGAGTCTTAGAGAAACCATCGAGCAGATTACCTGCCGACTCCACATTCAATCGGAAAGCATCCACACCATTGCTATAAGTCAGTCCAAATCCCATCTTCATGATAAAGATGTCTTCGTAATTATAGCGCAAGATGGCATTTCTGTTATCGACATTGTCGAGATAATCCTTCTTGAAAGTCTCCGAAATCCAAGGCATATACACATAGTTGAGATCGAGCAGGTCGAAGCGCCAAGCCAGATGATGGCGTGGTTCAGCCCAGCGATAACGCCATGCCGTAGAGAAGACGCGGCGATGGAACTCCGGACGGTTCTGCAAATCCCAGCTTACCGACAACTCGCTGTTTGCCGTCTGTCTGCGACGGAAATTCTTGGAAAGGAAAGGTGCCACGAACCGTGGGAACACCAGTTTTCCCTCTACCGAATACTCGGTATAGTTCTGGTCCTGATATCCCTCCAGACCGGTTATTGCCTCGTAAGCGCCACGGAGTTCGATGCTCAACTGTTCACTGCCACGGAATAGATTTCTGTTGGTATAAGTGAGCGATGCAGCAGCACCAAAATCGCCAGCCGTATTGGTTCCTTCCGGCTGGAAAGAAATCGTAGAAGGCTTATTGGTGCTAACCTGAATATTACAATCCAGCAGACGGTTGAAGTCGCCATCACCAGCATTCAGACTATTTCCGAAATAAGCTATCCTATCACTATCAGGCACTTCCGCAAATCGGATATTGGTATACTTCACCGCTTGCAGACGGGCAAAGTTGTTATAGGTGCGCTGCAGATTAGAGGCACTATAAGGTTTGCCTTCCTTCAAGGCTGTAGCATTGAGCAATACCTGACGGCGAAGGTGAATACGGTCGCTATCATTGCTGAGATAGTTGATATTGCGAATCTGATAACGGGGATGATCGGTTTCGGGTGCATTGCTGCTAGCCTTATACTTCGTAAGATGCAAGGTTAACGCAATATCGTTCTTTCCCGCTATCGTATCGGCAGCAAAATAGATAAAGTCTTTGTTAAACCTAAAGTAGCCGTCATCCATCAGCAGGTTGGCAATGCGTTTGCGCTCATTATCCAGCGCCTCTACCGAGAATCGCATCCCAGGCTTGAGGTTCTGATTGTCGGGGTCATCGAGATGCAGAATGTTCTGTATGTTCTCATCCTCAACATCATACTCCACCTTACCCATCACATACGGAATGCCGGGATGCAAAATATACTTTGCATCCAGTTTCTTGCCTTCAGTGGTGGTATTGAGCGAAACGCCAGCATGCATGAATCCCTGGTTCTGCATTGCCTTGACAAGGTCCTGACAAGTAAGCCGGGCCTGCAAAGTATCGTAGATGACCGGCTTCCTGCTGAAAGGATTCTTAAAGAGCGAAAAGAGTTTCGGCTTCTCTTTCTGGCGCACATACTGTTTGAGCGCCCCAGCATCATAATCATCTGAGTCGCTCTCCATTTCTACCTTATTTAATATATACTCTCCCTCTGGCACGTATTTGCTGGAAGAACATCCAGCCAGAACCAGTGGCAGGGCGAATACTGAAATCTTCTGTATTTTCAAAATTCTCATCTTTTAATCACAATAAGGCACACGCTTCTTCTGTAGAAACTACCTTAATAGCACTCTCTTCAAAATCTTTAGAATTTCTGGTTACTAAATAATCTGAACCCGAACGTAATGCAGAATAATACTGTACTCCATCCTCAAAATCTTTCCATCCTGCATCATACGAGTGATAGATATCAGAAGAATCAACAGAACATACTTCAATAAAAGCACGCAGGAAGTCTATTTTACGACGGAATATTTCCATCGGCATTTTGCAACGTTCTACACAAATGAAATTCGCAGTAACTATTGACAGAGTTGATACACAAATCGAGACTTTCTTTTCAAATGCATACGATACAATCATAGCTGCAGCATCATAAAACAGAGGCCGTTCCATGATAAAATCTATCAAGACATTAGTATCTAAAAATAGTTTCATAAATATTTCTCCATCAATGCGTCAGCCTTTTCTTCCTTGTAATCTTCAGATAATCCTTCAGGGCATTTAAACCCAACCTCCAAAGCCTTTACTTCAGGGGATATATAGAACTTATTCTTAGGATGTTCTTTAGATTTGATCTTATCCAAGAAAGAGTTCAATACAGATATTACAGCCTCAGTTACACTGATATTATTCTGCCGAGCATACCACTCCACATTACTGTATGTCTTATTATCTAAAGCAATTGTATTCATTGTATAATCTCCTATTTTATGAAATATGCTGCAAATATACAGTCTTTTTTTCACTTTTCCAAAATTTAATACAACTATTTTGCCACTTTAAAGAAAATTGAGTACCTTTGCATCCATTAAAGATTAGAAACATCAACAAATGATTAGCAAGAATAAGATAAAATACATTCGTTCGCTCGAACTGAAGAAGAACCGCAACAAGGAAGGAAAGTTCGTGGCGGAAGGTTTCAAGGTAGTAGATGACCTGCTCGCCCTGCAACCTGCCGACCTCATTGTGGCTACCCAGGAGTGGCTCCACGGCAAGCATTTCCCTGCACAAACAGAAGTTATCGAAGTGACTGAGGAGGAGCTGAAGAAAGTAAGTTTCCTGCAGCATCCGCAACAGGTTCTTGCCGTATTCAAACAGGCAACATCAGGAGATTACAGCATCAACACCAATGAACTGAATCTGGCTCTTGATGGCGTGCAAGACCCAGGCAACCTGGGTACTATCATCCGCATTGCCGACTGGTTTGGCATCACCCATATCTATTGCAGTCAGGATACAGCCGATGTATACAACCCAAAGGTGGTGCAGGCAACAATGGGCAGCATCGCAAGAGTAAAGGTGGAATATGGCGATTTGCTGGGTCTGGTAGAATCTCTTCCTGCTGATGTTCCCGTATACGGCACCCTGTTGGACGGTGACAACATCTATCAGCAAACGCTCGAAAACCGGGGACTCATCGTGATGGGAAACGAAGGAAAAGGTATTTCTCCTGCTTTGGCAAAAAAGGTGAACCACAAATTGCTTATCCCGAACTTCCCAGAAGGAAGGGCCACTGCTGATAGCCTGAACGTGGCTATCGCAACAGCCATTACCTGTTCCGAATTCAGAAGAAACTTTTAAAGGTAAAAGGGCAAAAAAAACAAAAAAGCGATAATTCGAAATTAAAACAAGATAGTTATGGAAGTAAATGAATTATTTAAGCAGCGCAGCATAACTGCTTGTATGAAAGCATCCTACAATACAGTAACGAGCGACATTAAATCGTTTGTCAAGCAAACTTGGGCAACACATGTACCGTTTGCGGTATTGTTGGCTATCGTACTCTACTTTCTCCTCCCCAACAAGTCGCTTCACGATTGGGGAGTAGTAAATCCGATGGCATCATTCATTCTGCAAACCATCATTTACTTAGCCACCATCGTCATGGCTGTCATTTCGTTTTGGTATCTCATGCCACGAAAGCAACTGTGTGCAAAGGGCGAAAAGCGCAAGGTTGGCAAGTCTTTGCTCCGTATCCTCCGTCACTTTGGAGGTTTCTTCATGACTTGCTTCCTCGGTATCATGATTGTAGGCATCGCCACCTTTATCGCAGCCTTGCCTTCCATCATCCTCATCATCGCCCAGTTCTACTCACAGCTAGGCGCTCTTGATGGCGACCCACTGGGAGTACCAGGGTACTTCACCCCACTCCTCTTCCTCGTCTTCACCATCACCAGCCTCCTTATCATCTATGCACTGAGCTGGCTTGGCATATCCTTGGCATACCTTTATGGTTCGTACAAGGTGACAGATGAAGAAAAGCAGAAGCAGAAGGACAGTCAACAGATGACAACCACAGAAATGGAAAAGTATTAATCATATTAGCATAAAACACTAAGAGAAAATGAAACAGACAAGATTACTCTTCATCGACCGCGATGGAACTCTGATTCAGGAACCAGAGGATGAGCAGATTGACAGCTTCGAGAAATTGGTATTTACCAAGGGCGTGTTCCGCAACCTCGCCTTCATTGCCCAGCACACTGACTACGAGCTGGTGATGGTGAGCAACCAGGACGGCTTGGGCACCGACTCCTTTCCGGAGGATACCTTCTGGCCAGTACACAACTTCATCATCCAGACCCTGGAGAGCGAGGGCATCCACTTCGCCAAGCAGCACATCGACCGCCACTTCCCGGAGGATAACTCACCAATGAGAAAGCCGGGCACGGGCATGCTGACCGAATACATCGACAACCCAGCCTACGATATGGCAAACAGTTATGTAATCGGCGACCGTGAAACCGATGCCCAGCTTGCCGAAAACCTGGGTTGCAAGAGTCTGATTCTCGGAAAAGAGGGCATGGACTGGGATAAGATTGCCGAGATTCTCTTTGCCGGCGACCGCATCGCAGAAGTGAAGCGCACCACCAAGGAGACGGATATCTACATCAAGGTAAATCTCGATGGCAGTGGCAAATGCGACATCTCTACCGGTCTCGGTTTCTTCGACCACATGCTGGAGCAGATAGGCAAGCACGGCATGATGGACCTCACCATCCACACCAAGGGCGACCTCTATGTGGATGAGCATCACACCATTGAGGATACGGGTATTGCCCTGGGCGAATGCCTGCTGCAGGCGCTGGGCGACAAGCGTGGCATCGAGAGATACGGCTACTCTCTGCCCATGGATGATTGTCTCTGTCAGGTAGCATTGGATTTCGGTGGCCGTCCTTGGCTGATCTGGGATGCAGAATTCCAGAGAGAGAAGGTGGGAGAAATGCCAACCGAGATGTTCAAGCATTTCTTCAAGAGTCTGAGTGATGCGGCAAAGATGAACCTCAACATCAAGGCTGAGGGTGAGAACGAGCATCACAAGATAGAAGGCATCTTCAAGGCGCTTGCCCGCTCGCTGAAAATGGCGGTGAAGAGAGACATCTACCACTTCGAGCTTCCTAGCTCTAAGGGAATGCTGTAATAATGTTAAGTGTTAAATGTTAAGTGTTAAATTTAAAGCCCGGCAAGATTCGCTGAATCCTGCCGGGCTTATTGGTTTTCCAAGAGTTAGAGATTCAAGAATTATCCCTGACTAGAATTTTGTCATGAACTCCACAACAATCTTATCCTTTTCTGAAGTCTTGGCGATGCCGCCCTTGCGATAGAAATACTTCTCGTAGTTGATACGGATATCAGAGATGAATGGCTTGGCAAGGCTCAGGGTTACACCGCCTGTAACACGATGGCGCTTGTAATCATTGATCTTCAAGGCACCGAGTTCGGTATCAGAACCGCCATATCGGGTACCATCGCTGTGGTCGCTCATGAAATCATATCTTGCCAATGGCGAAACCTTTCTGATGATACTCTTTGGATTGATAACCGGAATGTCATAGCAGATGAAGCCATCGAAAGCATGCACATCATGGAAGGCATCCTTGCTATAGTGCTTGTAAAGATACTCAACCTCTGCTATGAAACCGCCCTTGTGGAAGGTGATACCCGCATCATACATATTGACGGTGATATCAGATGGCTTGATCTTCTGGGTACTCAACACCAGGTTCACATTCGGGAAGAGAAACTGAGCCTTGGCAGAATAGTTGACACCCTTGGTCCAGAAATCCTTCTGGTTGGTCAAGCCCGAACCGTTGAAGATACCGGCATTCACCACGATAGGGAAACCGACATTCCAGGTGTATCCGATTTCAGCACCCACGTCGCGCACGTTACCCACCTGCTTGGCGATGAACGAACGGTTGGCGAAATACTGCGAATGAGGAGAACGGTGAGCATCGATGGTGAATGGCACACGCTCCTGACCGATTGTGAACTGCAGGGTCTTCCAAGGCTTGATGCGTGTATAGGCATCGAGCATCTTGATCTTACCCTCATCACAGAGGTCAATTTCCGCCTTGTAGCTTACAACAGGTGTTACATTGCCAGCCACGTTGATGCGGGCTGTACGCACCTCGAATCGTCCCTCCCCCTCTTCGGTCTGGTACTCATACTTTGAGCGGATGGTTCCACCAATGGTCATGGTCTTGGCGAAATTCTCAATGCCCTTCTCAACAGAGCTTTTTCCAGAATTCTGGGCATTCATTCCCATCGACACCATCGAGAGTGCCATCAACAAATACGTTTTCTTCTTCATTTCTTACCTTATTATATATACACGTAAATCTGATTTTGTTTATTTTCGCCTGCAAAGGTAAGGAGAAGATATTTCTACCGTAAAACATAAGTATTACAAAGGTGTTACATCATAGATTTGTAACACTCGTAATATAACTGTAACACCGGTAATACCATCGTAACATCATCGTCACAAACACGTAATCGCTTTTTCTTTTACGTTTGAAAATATCGTCGTACCTTTGCAGTCGAAAAGAAACAACATATAATAATATATATAGGATGAAGGAAAATAAGAAAGCAATCTTGGAGATTCTTAAGAAGAGTTCCAAGAAAGACGGTAAGTTTGAAAACTTGGTGCTCAATCTCGCTTTGCAGAAGATTGACAGCGACAGTTTTGAGTATGATGGCGATGCAGTTTATACCAACGACAAGAAGCGTCTGGTATATTGTATGAGTCAGGCGACAAGCTTCACCATTCCAGAGGGAGTGGAGATTATCGGCGAGATGGCATTCCGTGGCAAGAAGGCCCTCAAGAACGTAATCATCGCCAACAGCGTAAAGGAAATCGAGCACGATGCTTTCTACGATTGTGATGAATTGGATAACGTTTATGTACCTGCGGGCGTAAAGGTTGTAAAAAGCTATGCCTTTGCAGAGTGCGACAAGTTGAAGAAGGTTACCTTCGCAGGTACCCCAGAAAAGGTAGGCCGTCATACCTTTGACGACTGCGACCAGTTGCACGATATCATCGTGCCGGCAGGAAGCAGCAAGTTCTTCCGCAAGGAGCTCCACTTTATCGATGGCGACACCGATTACCTGGTTTTGGAAGATCCAAAGAAGAAGGCTGAAACTCCTGAAAAGAAGGTCGAAAAGAAGGCGAAGAAAGAGCTTGCAAAGACAAAGTAACTCAAAATAATAAACTAGAACAATCATGACAAGAGAAGACATAATGAAGAAAGCTTATGTAGAGCGCGATATCAGTTGGATGTACTTCAACCATCGCATTCTGCAGGAGGCAGAGAAAGAGTATGTGCCATTGTTGGAGCGCCTCTCTTTCCTCGGTATTTACTCCAATAACCTCGATGAGTTCTTCCGCGTCCGCGTAGCATCCCTCAACCGCATGCTCGACCAGAAGCTCGAAAAGGATACCGAAGCACAGATCAAGAAATCTCTCAAAACAATTAATAAGCTCAATGAATCTTATTCGAAAGAATACACTGAAGCGGTGGATACAGTTTTCCGAGAGCTTGAAGTACACAAGGTTCGCCTGCTCACCGAAGACCAGCTCAACGACGAGCAGAAGGATTTCCTCACGCAGTTCTTCTACGACAAGCTCAATGGTTCTGTCAACCCTATCTGGCTCAACGAGATAGACGACCTCTCTACTCTGGAGGACAACCGCATCTACCTCGCCGTAGAAAAGGCTGAGGATGACAAGAAGAAGAAATATGCCGTGGTAAAGGTACCGGATAGAGTCTATGGACGCTGGGTGAAGGTACCGGCAAGCGATGGTTTCGACAACATCATGTATCTCGACGATGTAATCAGATACTGTCTGCCACTGGTATTCCTCGGTTTCAAGAAGAGCACCTACCGTGCCTA